>DAOLCX010000230.1:0-5373 GCA_035327685.1 Pirellulaceae bacterium
GTAGCATTTCACACATTATTAACTTTGACGTTCCGGAAGACAGCGATGACTATGTGCACCGAGTCGGCCGCACGGGCCGAATGGGTCGGTCTGGCGTCGCATTTACCATTGTCGGCACGCATCAACGGAGCGAACTGGCTAAAATCGAACAAAAGGTTGGCCGTCCATTGACCGCCGATCCTTTGCAAGCTTGGATCGATCAAGAAGCTCAAGAAAAATTGGGGATTCAAGTCGATAGCCGTCCCAAGACCAAATACCGCCGCGCCTTGTAATTCCTCCAGCCGCTATCGAGGCTCATTGACCCCCTATCAGACGCTGGCATAAAATCTTAGAGGCTACTCCACGATACGTTACCGCCTTTGCGGCGCGTGGTGGAGAACCCAATGGCGAAGTTTTCGGTGGCAAGCAATCCCAATTCAGGTTTGAGGTTTGTCCATGTTGCGTTGCACTTATCTGTTCGTGACCGTATGGTGGATTTGCTGTGCTCATGCTTGTTGTCTCGGCGACTTTTTTGGAGTCGTCGAGTCTGATCGGTTTGGTTATACAGGGACCACCACTCGGTATGCAACGCTGGCCGATGCGCTGGCCAATGCTAATCCTTTGAACACGATCCCTATAGGGAACCGTGA
This sequence comes from Pirellulaceae bacterium, assembly GCA_035327685.1. GTDB lineage: Bacteria > Planctomycetota > Planctomycetia > Pirellulales > Pirellulaceae > BJ22. The sequence goes on from DAOLCX010000230.1 coordinate 630, forward strand.
TATTTCGCTGAGTATCGTGAAGAATGTGGGTTTCGATTTTGATCGAAACATCATCATGGGAGCCTGGTGGTATTCCACTCACGCCAGTGGCAATCCTGGTGTCGGTAATACGCGTGGCAATACTGGCATTGGCTATCTTCAATTGTTCGATGATGACGCATCCAGCCGCTCATCATTGCGAATGGGCTTTACTGGTTACGATGGGACCTTTTTCCGAAAGTACGTCGTCGAGCTTACTGGTCACAATGCCGGGCCGACAGAGCTCGCGCGATTCAGCCCATTTTCGCCGAATACTCAAGATGGTGGAATTTACTTGACGTATGAACTCAATCTGCTGGTGGATGGCCTGGAAGGGATGTTGATTGGCTCCAATGAGGTGGAGTCGTTGAATCAACCCACCGGAGTATCGGGTTCCCTGACTGGCATTTTTCAGAACACGTCTGCCAACGCCGCAAAACAAGGCTTCTATACCTTTACCTTGAATTTCGATATGACCAGTTGGGCCTGGGAGAACCGAGATGACTTGACGTATCCTCTCGATGGATTTGCCCCGAGTTATTTTTACGGCGGTGTGATTCCCGAACCCCATTGTGCGGTGTTGCTGCTGATGGCGCTTTCGGGACTCATGGCTGCTCGTCGCCGGGCCGAATAGACAAAGGCGAGGCGGACCCGTTCGTTGATGAGATCTGTGAATCGCAACAAAAATCGCCGATGAAGCTGGGCTACAATACCAACGGTCTCGCCCACCACGACCCGTTGCAAGCGATTCAATTGTTGGCGGAAACTGGATACCAGAGCGTCGCGATCACCATCGACCATCAATGGCTGAGCCCCTTTGATCCGCGGTGGCCAGACCAGCTGCGGGACCTTCGACGGGAATTGGCCAGTCATACGCTTTCCACTGTCATCGAAACAGGCGCGCGGTTTTTGCTCGACCCGCGTCGCAAGCATTGGCCGACTCTGGCCGGCCCGGCAGACGTGGCCCAGCCCAGAATCAACTTGATCCGGCATGCCTTGCAGATCGCCGCCGAGTTAGAGAGCGACTGCGTCTCCATTTGGTCCGGGGTGCACTTTGATGATTTGTCCATGCAAAAGTCGCTCGATTACTTGGCGTCCAACCTGGAGATTATCTTGAAAGAGGCGGACCTCGCAGGTGTGGATATTGGGTTCGAGCCTGAACCAGGGATGTTTATCCATAGCAATACTCAGTTCTTGCGGCTGTTGGAATGGGTGGATCACCCGCGTCTGAAAATGACATTGGACGTGGGACATTTGTTGTGTCAAGGCGAGTTGCCAATCGCCGGCCAGATTCATCGTTGGCGCGACCGGATTGTCAACGTCCATTTGGAAGACATGGTGGCTGGGGTCCATGAGCACTTGTTGTTTGGCGAAGGTGAAATCCGGTTTCCGCCGATCATCGAGGCCTTTGCCGAGATCGGGTACGAAGGTGGACTGCATGTCGAGTTGTCGCGCCATAGTCATGATGCGGTGCGCGCTGTGACCACCTCGTACGCCTTTTTGCAACCTCTGGTAGCGCCGTATCAAAAAATTCGGAAGGAGTCCAAGTGAGCCCATCGCCCTTTGTGATGTTGTCGATTCCCGGTCTGCGACGCAGCGATTTGCCTAATATGCCGCAGTTGCGCGCAGTCTTGGGAGATGCCCCTGCTCTGGCGCAGTGTCTGGGTTCTTTCCCCTGCGTGACCTGGCCGGCACAGGCTACAGTGTTGACAGGAACGCTCCCCAACCAACATGGAGTCATTGCCAACGGTTTTTTCTGGCGAGACCGCGCCCAAGTCGAAATGTGGACCGCATCCAATCAGGTCATACAACGTCCCCAAATCTGGGATTTGCTTAAACAGCGTCATCCCGAGTGCCGAACCCTGGCCTGGTTTCCGATGTTGAGCAAAGAATCTGGAGCGGATATCGTGTGCATGCCGGCTCCCATTCACAATCCAGATGGCTCTGAATCGTTGTGGTGCTATACCAAGCCGCGGGAGTTGTACGGCGAGTTGCTCAACGAATTCGGTCATTTTCCGCTGCAGCATTTCTGGGGGCCGTTGGCGGGAATTCAATCTTCGCAGTGGATTGCGCGTTCGCTGGTGTTTGCGGCCAACAAATTCCGACCAGATTTCATGTACGTCTATCTTCCTCATCTGGATTATGCCGGTCAGAAGTTTGGCCCTTTCAGCCCCCAAGCACAACAGTCCGTTTCTGATCTGGACACCGTGATCGGTGAACTGGCTGCCCGATTACATGCGTGCTACGGCGGCTCGTCCCTCAAATGGCTAGTCGTCAGTGAATATGTCATTTCACCCGTCGAACACGTGACGTTTCCCAATCGAGTATTGCGGGAAGCCGGCCTGCTTTCCGTCCGCGACGATGCCGAAGGCGAATGTATTGATTTTGCTGCCAGCGCGGCATGGGCCCTGGTCGATCACCAGTTCTCACATGTTTTCGTGCGCGATCATCGGCCGGATGTCATTGAAAACGTCGGTCGTCTATTCGGTCGATGCGAGGGCATTCGCGAAGTGGTTGGGCCGGAGTATTTGGGACAATGGGGTATGGATCACGAGCGATCCGGTGATGTGATGCTTATTTCGCGTCCCGGCAGTTGGCAAGCCTATTATTGGTGGATGGACGATGCCCGTGCGCCGGCGTTTGCGCGGACTGTCGATATTCACCGCAAGCCGGGGTATGACCCGGTCGAGTTGTTTTTCGATCCGACTACGCGATCGATCCCGCTCGACGCGAGCCTGGTTCGCGGATCTCATGGGTTGCCCGAAGTACGCGGTTCAGGCGAGGCGATTGTAGCAGGTGCTGGCTTTAGCCATCCCTGGCCGCAGTGCGTCTTGGATACCGAAATCTGTGAGCGGGTGTTGCGTGAGTTTGACAAACGCATCGATTGATTGGTGATTCCACCGCAATGGACTGGGAGTGTGAATGAAATCTGACGGATCTGTCTGACCTGTCTGATTTAGTCTTTAAACATCTGCGAACATCATGCGGCTTGACCCTTTAGTTCATCAACACGTGATCGATTGTCTGGAGCAGAAGCTTGGTGCGCCAGAAAATTGGGAATGCGTTGCCAATGCCATCCAAGATGATGTTCGGGCTCATGCGCCCCATTTGCAGACGGGCGATCTCAAGCGGCTGCATGTATCAGACTTGGAGATTTTGTTTCAAGCCATTGATCGACAGGTCTTTGAAGGATGGATCGGTCACATCCTCAAGAAAATCGGGGCGCCGCTCTCATTTCGGCTGGGAACACGGATGACGTCTTGCGGTGGCACGACCACTCGCATTCGCAGTCAAACAAAATCGTCTCAAGAGCGATATGAAATCGCAATTGCTCCCAGGTTGCTGTTCACCACATTTCAATTGGCGCCGTCGGCTTTGGTGTGCGGCATCGAATGTTTCAATGTCTATGAGGCATTGCAACGGATTATGGAACACGAAAGCATTCACTTGTTAGAAATGGTTGTCTGGCGCGTTTCGAGTTGTAAACGCCGCCGTTTTAAGGACATTGCCCACCGTTGTTTTGGTCACAGTTCCAGCAATCATTGCCTGATGACGCCAGCTCAGGCGGCAGCGAACGTCTTCGAAATTCGCGTCGGTGACCAGGTGGCATTTGAATTTGAAGGTCACTCACTGCGCGGCGTCGTCAATCGCGTTACCCGTCGGGCAACGGTGTTAGTTCGCTCGGCGGCGGGACAACGCTACACCGACGGTTTGCGATACCGCAAGTTCTATGTCCCCATGGAAGCGCTTAGAAAAATCGACTAAAAAAAGGCCGCTTGTAATCGCAGTCAAGCAACCTTGAAGATGTGACCTGGTTCGAAGGGTCAGGTCGATGTTTTCGGCGATCGTTACGAGGAAGCCGCGGTTTTAATCATCGCGGTCGCCGAATTGAGTACGATGTTGCGTCCAAGAATTAGAAAAGGCCACGCTTGCCATTCGCGGAATCTTGATCATCAAACCGCGAACTGCAAGCGTAGCCACCGAATAACAAAGCTCAAGCAAAGCCCTAGACACCCGGAGATGGGGGGGGCGGTCGAGAGAAATCGATCTCGTCAAACAGCTTGGTCAAAATCCATCCCAAGATGGCCCATTTACCCAAGCCAGCTAAACCACCACCACCGAAACCGCCGCAGCCACAGCCGCCGCCAAAACCGCCCCAGTTATCGCCGCCGCCACAGCAACCACCTGCCGCAACGCCATAACCGACATCGGTCCCAATGGGCTGACCTTCCAGAACCGAAGGAGCCGAGTCGCCTTGGGTAAACGTCATCTGTTCACCAACAATCATTTCGTCTTGGGGCAAAGTCAACGCGACTTCCAATGCGGACGATGACATTCTCGGTGACAAGCGGGCTTCTGTCGAAACAAACATCATCGGCGAACTGGAAGATGCCAGCACCGTGCTGTTGGCGTCAATCGCCTCGAAACGAAGAACAGCAAACCCGGCTGATCCAATCGCGACAAAATCATAAACACCAGCCACCAGATTCTCGACAACAAAATGGCCGTCCTGATCCGGTTGCAGTTCGTGAGTAGCGTCCGAACCAATAATGGTGATCTTGACTTCATCCATCGGCACCGTTTGCAAGCTGAACAATTGACCCGCCAATCGCCCGTCCTCAATCCGTACCAAATTGGCGCCCATTGGGACGCTGGACGAAGTTGCATTGGTATCAGCCAGCTCAAGTGCCACAATAGGCAATTGCGTTTCCAAAATCATAGCAAC
>DAOLCX010000231.1:0-5370 GCA_035327685.1 Pirellulaceae bacterium
ATCGGTTATTTGTGGTTTATGCGCGGTCGCAGACTCAAGAGAATTGGCGTCCAATTGCCGGCGGCGTTGGATTTGATTGGTCAAGCGCTCCGTTCTGGCCAGAGCTTGCCTTCAGGTTTTCAAATGGTCGCCCAACAGACGGAAGAACCTCTTGGTCCAGAATTCGGGCGGTGTTTCGAAGAACAAAACCTCGGCATCCCGCTGGAACAATGCCTGAAGCGTATGGTGGAACGCGTCCCAAACATGGATTTGAAATTCTTTGTCACCAGCGTGGTGCTACAACGGCAAACGGGTGGTGACCTGGCGGAAGTCCTGGACAAAATCGCCAGCCTGATTCGCGAACGGCTACAAATTGCCGGACAGATTCAGGCGCTGACTGGTGAAGGACGGTTGTCAGGAATTGTTTTGCTGGCCCTGCCTCCGGCTCTGTTGTTGGTCATGTTGAGGTTGAACTACGACTACATCATGATGCTGTTCAACGATCCGCTAGGGCGAAAGATGTTGGCGGTTGGCATTGCCACGCAAATCTTGGGCGCCATTTGCATTAAAAAAATCATTACTATTAAGGTCTAGTCGATATGGATCTCGCATTTCTGAACGAATTGCAACTCCCCTGGTACTTGCTGCTGGCAGCGTTCTTCGCTTGCAGCGCTTTGTTTTGGGCCATCGGTGAAATGGTACTCGATCGACAGGCTTCGCCGGAATCAAGGCTTCAACGATTCCGGGATGCCAAGCCGGGGACGAACAAGGAGCTCCATCTTGAAGGATCAAAAACCGGCCTTTCCAGGCTCTTGGAAGCTGCCAGTCCGGCCCTCGGCGAAACCCTTAAGCCGAAGTCGGAAAAAGAAATCAGCAACATGAAGAGCAAGCTGAACTCGGCCGGTTTTCGTCAGGAAAACGCCGTGGCCCTCTTTTCGACATTAAAAGTCATATCCGCGCTGTTCGGCCTGTTTGTTGGAGGTGGCACTGCTCTGATTGTCAAAGGCTTCGATACCTGGACCTTGGCCTATGCCGTAGGTACCGGCATGGCGTTTCTTCTGGTGCCCGAGATGGTACTCACGTTTTTGGCGAAACGGCGAAAACAGCAGATTTTCCTGGGGTTGCCAGATGCCTTGGACTTAATGGTCGTTTCCGTGGAGGCCGGATTCGGTTTGGATCAGGCGATGCGGAAAGTCGCTGAGGAATTGTCTTCGACCCATGCCGTGATTGCCTACGAGTTTCGCATCTGCAATCAGGCATTGCAAATGGGGAAACCGAGAGCCGAGGTTCTGCATGATTTAGGTGAACGCAACGGTGTTGAGGACTTGCAAACCTTGGCGTCCATTATGATTCAGGTCGATCGTTTCGGGACCAGCATTGGCCAGGCGCTCCGGACACAAAGCGATACCATGCGCGTGCGGCGTCGGCAAATCGCTGAAGAAAAAGCAGCAAAAACAGCAGTCAAATTGATTTTTCCGCTAGTGTTGTTCATTTTCCCCGGTATTTTCGTTGTACTCGTTGGCCCCGCTGCGATCACTATGATCAACGAATTACTACCATCTTTACAAAAATAGTCGCTGGTTGAGCGCCTCGCCGGATTTTCTCGGCGTATCGACGATTCCTGTTGGGTGCGTCATTCCGATATTCTTAGATGGCGGATGGACGCCGTTCAGGAATTGTTGAACCATTCCGCGGTCTCCAATCCCCATACAACCCGGCCCAAGTGACGGAGCACAAGCAGATGAATCGTTGGCATTCGCGATGGTTAGGGATATGTTTGGCAGTGGGCGGATTGGCCACCTGTCTCGAAACAAGCTTGCTTGCTCAATGCAACGGATCACCGAGTTTCGGGTATCCCGCTTCCGGATGCGGCTCATCCGGCGTTGGTTCTGTCCGCCAGCAATGGCAACAGTCACACGCCGAATCGCGAGAACAAGCCGAAAAGGTCTTCTTGCGAAATCAGGCGTGGCCCAAACCCTTTGATTGCTGGGACCGCCAAAGCTATTTCGCCACCTGGCATCAATTCTATGATGCGGGCAACTGTGCAGAAATGACCTTGCTCGATGCGCATTTCGACAACCAGACCGAACAACTCAACACGTTCGGGTTGAAGCGGTTGGCAGCTATCGTTTCCAACCCGTCGAACGAGCGACTGGCCGTCTTCATCAGTCGCACCAATGATGAACGATTGAACCAGTTGCGGGTCGATCAAGTCCGAGACGCCGTAGGTCGGATGCTTGGTTCAAACGTCGGGGCCATGGTGGCAATTTCCGATCAGGATATTGTCCCACTCAGCGGCCGTTATCACAGTACGGTTAACGAACTCCGTACTCAACAAACACCAGCCCCGGTGATCAACATCGGGTCTCAAAGCAGTTTGGCTGGCAGCGTCAGCGGTAACTGACGCGGCCCATGGGCAGTCGCCAACCGAAGTGGGTTGCGAATTACATTTCGTCCAAGTCCACTTCTGGCGTGTCGATGAAATCAGGCGACGTCGTGGCGCGAACTTCGTTTGACGTATCCAGGAAAATCTTGTCTTGCTCGATTTCCTGCAAGACAATGGCCATCTTGTCGGTGAGCGTGGTGTCGATCAACGGCCGACCGCCACGATTTAGTTGAACCAACCGTTTTTGGATCAATGTCGATAACTTAAACCGGCCACCGACTTTGCGGACAATGGCCTCTTCTTTTAACTCGTCGTACATTCCCGATTCTTACCTCTAAATTCGAATGTCAGGTCTTTCCAAGCAGGCGGCAAAAGTCCGCAACAGTTTCATCCACGTTTCGGTTAGATAGTCGATGTTGGAAAAAAGTTGATTGTCCAATCTCCTCACTGGCGATTGCCAATCTCCGTCGAATGGACTCCGGTGACTCGGTATTTCTATCCACCAGCCGCCGTTCCAGTTCTTCGATGGTTCCAGCGTCCAAGAAAACCGAAATGCAGTCCGGGAACTGTTTCATAATCTCCCGTGCGCCTTGGACATCAATCTCCAAAATTACCCAATTTCCTTGATTTATTCCAGCGGTGACCTGATTTCTCAAGGTTCCATACCAAAATCCGCTGCGAAACACCTCGAAACACTCCAAAAAATCCCCCGCCAGGCGTCGCCGCTCAAACTCGTCGGGACTCAAAAACCAATAGTCTTTTCCATGCTGCTCGCCGGGCCGGGGTGGCCGCGTGGTCGCCGATACGCTCAACACTAAAGGCAACGGGCAGCGCTGGACCAAAGCCTTGACGATCGTCGATTTGCCGGCCCCGCTTGGTCCGGAAACGACAATCAGCTTGCCAACTGTTGATTGTACGGAGTTCTCCGGTTCATTCGACATTTTGCACCAACTCGCGCATGCGATCGATAATGGTCTTCATGTCCACAACCTGCTGCGAAATCAATGCGTCATTCGACTTCGAGCCGATGGTATTCGCCTCTCGCAACATCTCTTGAGTCAGAAAGTCGAGCTTGCGACCTCCCTGCTCACCTTGATCGAGTGTGCGCTGACATTGCTGGATATGACTCCTGCTCCGCACAATTTCCTCAGCAATATCCGCGCGTTCGGAAAACAGGCCCACTTCTCTTAACATGTCAACTTGCGTAACGGCCATGCCATGCTCCGCCAGCCATTGCGATAATCGGTCTCCCAACCGAGTCCGATACTGGTGCACAACCTCTGGCGCCCGCGCCTCGACTCGCGCCAGACTCTGGTTCAGTTCATTTAAATGCTGAGCCAACGCCTCCCGCATGGACTCTCCCTCTCGACGTCGCATGTCATTCAACCGGTCGAGCGCCAATTCCACGGCGCCACGCACCGTATCCCACAATCCGCCGATTTCCCCCATCCGTTGGTCTTCCACAATTCCTGGCAAAGCAATCAATGCGGCCAATGGCACGGGTTCTTCTGGAAAATGCTCAACAAATTGACTTCGGTAGGAATGCAGCGCAACTGTGTTGATGCGGAATTGATTGGGATCGTGGGCCCGATCGGTGTCGATCCGAACGGTGACTGTTCCACGATTGATCGATTGCCTGATCCGCTGGTCAATCTCTGCGGATTGTTCAGCGGACAACTCCCCGATCACGTTGATCTTCAGGAAGCGATTATTGACGGAACGGATTTCGACAGATACCTGGTTGGGCCCGTCATGCAGCAACGCCTGGCCATGCCCCGTCATGCTGATCAGCACGTATGTCCTCCTTGATGCATCGAATCGCGTTTAACGAAAAAAGGCCTTTCAAATTCCTTCGCGTTCCGCCGCCCCCAAAATTGATTCGGCTCCACAAAGTTCAGGCCTGATCAACCACAGGGTTATTCGTCGCAGGCCAACAGAAAAAGGCCGTCGATCATCTACTCGCCGTCGCCGCCGCCTTCTGCAGAATCTCCACCTTCTTGATCTGTTTTCTCTTGATCACCTGCCTGCTCAGCATCTCCCGTGCTCGTGGGCGGCGCATCTCCAGTTGGATCTTTCGCTCCGTCGTTGGCATCGACGTCGGACTGGCCTTCCGTTTCGTTCTGGGACTCCCCTAGTTCACCGGGAGCTTCTGTGTCACCGGTGTCTTCGGCCTCCACGCTGCCGATCGCTGCACTCCGCGGCGCGTCGTCGACCTCGCGAACTGGACGGTTAAACAAAGCAATCATCAACGTTGACAGCAAAATCCAGATGGTCGCGGCGACAATCGTAATCCGCGTAAAAACGTCCCCCGCCTTGGAGCCAAATGCACTCTGTCCACCCATTCCACCCAAGGCGCCAGTCAAGCCTCCCCCACGTCCTCGTTGCACGAGAATCAATAGGATCAAGAAAATCGATACGGCGATGACCACCAACCCAAACAATGTCAACCAGATTTCCATGTGTAATTCGTCGTCCTAGAGTTAAATTATCACTTGATTGTGTTGTCGTCTCATGGAACTGACGCTGGTGCGACGAGTCCCGGTGAAGGAAATTCCTCAAATAGTTAATTGTGGGATGGGCTTTCTCCCGATGCACCGGGATCGTCCCAACCAACCGCATGCGCGTAAGGCGCACATATCACACCGCCAGGCTCGAATTGGCCGCACCCACGATTGCCAAAAAATCGTCGGCCACCAATGACGCCCCTCCCACCAGCGCGCCATCGATGTTGGGCTGTGCCAAGAGCTCAGATGCATTTTCCGGCTTCACCCTGCCGCCGTAAATGATCCGTGCCGATTCGGCCACCGGTGAATTGTAACGCGTGGCAATCCACTTGCGAAGGTCAGCATGGACCTCATCCGCCTGTTTGGGTGTTGCCGTCCGGCCAGTTCCAATGGCCCAGATAGGCTCATAAGCAATCACCAAACGGGGCCAATCCCTCTCTTCGATGTGCCCCACGGAACCGGCCATTTGGTCCGTCACGACCCGTTGAGTCTCCCCATTTT
>DAOLCX010000232.1:0-5355 GCA_035327685.1 Pirellulaceae bacterium
CAGCCAACGACCAGGGGGTACACTTCAGTCTGACGAATTGGTGCGCACGGGGACGGCCGGTACGATTCGGCTGATCGACTTTATTATGGCGCGCAGCGAAGATGACCGCGCCAATTACCGTGGCGCGGCGTCCTCTCAATTTGTATTGGCGGCTGCGATTCGCGGTGAATGGGCGAACCAGCCCTTGCCACTTACGGCGGAGGAGGCCCTGCATCCCGATCGCCGCAAGACCCATGTGATTTACGTCAGCGACGTCGATTTAATGGCCGACGCGTTCGTCGAACTGCGCAACGAACCGATTCGCGATGGCATCGAATATCGCTTTCAAAACGTAACTTTTGTATTGAATATTATCGACAGTCTGGCGGGAATCAACGACTACCTGACGTTGCGCAGCCGGCGATTGAATCATGTGACGTTGCGGATGGTGGAACGCCAAATCGAGGCGGCCATGCAGATCGTGTACGACCTGACTCAGGAGTACGAGAAAGAAGCTTTGCAGGTCCGCGAGCAAGTCCTGGTAGCTGCTCAAACCGAATTGCGGCCGCTCGAAGAGGAAGTCCGCCGCATGGACGAGCGCCTCAAGCAGGGACAGGCGATCGATATGCAGGCCTACAACTCCAAAAAGCTCTTGTTGCAACAAACTGCGAGCGAACAGAATCAGCGGTTGCAGCGGCGTTTTCAAGAGTTGGAAGGCGAACGGCAGCAAAAGCTGCGCTCCATCCAACTCGATGCGGAGTTGGCGATTCAAAATGCTCAGCGGCAATTCAAGTTGGCTGCTGTCGTGATCCCTCCCATTCCTCCCCTGTTAGTGGGCCTGGTGGTGTTCGCACGGCGGCGACTGCGCGAACGCGAGGGAATCAGCAAAGCGCGGCGGTTGAAATAGTCAGGAACAAGCGATGCGACCAATACATACGACGCTGTTAATGGGTTTGGCCGCCGCCGCCACCTCGCTGGTGGCTGCAATTTATTTTCCGTGGCCGACGTTTGAAAGAACCAGTGAACGGATCAATCAACGATTGTTCGTTGACCTCGATGCCAAACAGATTCGCACGCTGGAAATTAGCCGCGTCAATGCGGACAAGAATCTATTAGAACGAGTGTTGCTGGAACGCCGCGGTGAGAAATGGATTTTTCCCAATCATGCCAGCTATACGGCCAGTAATGCGTTCCGGATTGCCGCTGTGATTAACAGCCTGGCTGAATGCACTGTGCTGGAGTTGGAAACGGATAAACAGCTCGACCATTTGAAGTTTGGCGTTCTGGATATGGACGAACCTGATGCCACGCGCAATCCCGGTGGGGTCGGTTGGAAAGTCTCGGTTCGCGACCGCAATCAACGCGTGCTAGCCAACTTGATTGTGGGGCATCTGGTGACGGGAGCCGAGGGGCGTCAGAAACGCTTTGTGCGCGTCCCCGGAGAACCTCAGGTCTATGTCGTGGACTTCGATGCAGATGCACTCTCGACGCGCTTTCGAGATTGGGTCGATTCAAATTTGCTGCAGCTGCAAGCCGGAAACCTGCCTGGCGAGCGACTGGCCCGTTTCCGCATCCACAGTTACCGTATCGATCCCGAATCGCTAAAAAACGATCCCACCAAACTCAACTTTTACGAAGCAACATTGACTGAAACCAACAATCAACCTGCGGTGACGGCTTGGAACGTTGTATTCGATGGGGCGTGGGCCGAAGCGGTCCCTAACGCGGAAGTCCAGCAGACACTGCAGCGGGCCTGGAGTGTATTGCCCGTGTTAATGTTCGTCGATGCTCGGCCCAAGGAACAGACATTAAATCAAGCTCTGGTGAAACTCGACGATGCGGCCCGTGTCCCGGCGACTTACGAGTCCGCTTTGCAGGGGGGCTTCAAAGCGGTGCTGGATGACGGCCGACCGGTTCGTTTTTTGGCGACGGGAGGGGAGCTGGAATTAGAACTTGCCAGCGGAATCCGTGTATTTGTTTACCTGGGGAATATTATCCCGGCCCCGACCGGCGACGCGCGATTGGCGCGAATCGCGATGCTGGTCGCCGAGTTTGACGAATCGCGGTTTCCGCGTCCCGCAGCGCCGACCAACGATGACGGCTCCCCATTGAGCGAAGAACAGCAACGGACCCACGCGCGGGAGATTGAACAATGGACGGCGCAAGTCAAGCAGGCTCAACAGCATGCGGCGAATTTTAATCAGGTTCACGCTCCCTGGTATTACGCGCTGGATGAAGACATTGTGAATTTAGTTCGGCCAGAGTTGCCGCAATCCCAGTAACCGGTTAGAGTGCTCGGTAGCGAATCGCACTTTAAATTTTGGTAAAGGAGAGTATGAGTCACATGGCATATTGGTACCGATGCTGTCTGATCGGCCTGATCGCAGCAACATTGGCAGACGCCGACAAAGCTCGCGGCGATGACCCTGAGTCGATTCGCATCGCATCTTGGAATGTGGAGTGGTTTTTTGACCATTATGCCGGCGACAATCGCTCGGATTTGGCGAAGGAAAAAACGGCTCCGTCGCGAGCGTCCTGGCAATGGAAACTTTCCACCACGGCGAAAATCATTGCCGAACTTGAACCGACGATCATCGCCTTGCAGGAAATTGAAAACCAGCAGGTTTTGTTCAATCTGGTTCGAGAATTGGAGGAACAACACGGCCTGAAATACCGATATGCCTATATTCCCGGCTATGACTTTTTCACTGAACAAGATGTCGCGTTTCTGTACCAGCATGGCCTGGTCGAATACAGTCGTCGCGAACAATCGCCCGAAATGTTCGAGTCCCGAGAATACTACAACCTCAATAAACATTTGTTTGCTCGGTTTGAATTCGGCACAGGCGACAACAAGGAATCGGTGACTCTTGTCAATGTCCATTTGCGTTCGGGGGCCGAACAAGAGGACATTCGCAAACGCCAGATGCGGTTGTTGAAGGCTTGGATTGATCCGCTGCTGGTGCGCGGGGAAAACGTCATTTTGCTTGGCGATTTGAACACGGAACAGTTTGTTGGGCAATACGGGGCCGATTCGGATATGGGCATCGCCACAGGGATGCACACGCCGCAAACCGAAGACGATATGATCGACCTGCATCAGTTCCTTCCCGAACCGTTAAGGAACACGCATATTACCGAAAAGCAACTCGATCGGCTGATCGTCAGCCCGGCATTGACCAAAGACATTCCAGGTCGCCGGGATTTGGTATTTTCGCGGATTATCACCCGGCGAGACCTGGTGATTGGCGACGACATGGATCCGGTCGAAGACCATTTCAATCGATACTGGGAATTGCCCGACGCCACGCGCGATGTGAGCGATCACTATCCCATCATGGCCGAGTTTATATTCAAATAGTTGCGGCGCCGACTTCGCAAGATTGAGCTTGGCATTACAATGCTGAGCATGTCAGCTCGCGAGTTCAATTTTGATGGTCTGGTCGGTCCGACGCACAATTATGCCGGCTTATCTTACGGCAATGTGGCTTCCGCCAGGCATCGGCAGTTGACTTCGAACCCACGCGCTGCGGCGCTGGAAGGCCTGGCAAAGATGAGGCGGCTGTTTGAGTTGGGGTTGCGGCAAGCGGTTCTGCCGCCGCAGCCCCGCCCGGACTTAGGCCTGTTGCGAGCTCTCGGCTTCACTGGAACGCCTGCGGCGATGATCGACGCTGCGTTTCGATCGGCACCCGCCTTGTTATCAGCTTGTTACAGTGCCTCCAGCATGTGGACAGCCAACGCCGCGACGGTTTCCCCTTCGGCAGATTGCCATGATGGTTGTTTACATATCACGCCAGCCAATTTGACCAGCATGTTGCACCGCTCCATCGAAGCCCATACGACAACGCGCAACCTGCGGGCGATCTTTGCTCGCTTGCCGTCAGCGGTCATCCATGATCCGCTCCCCGCTTCGGCGGCCATGTCCGACGAAGGCGCTGCCAACCACACCCGATTCTGCGCCGAGATTGGGGAGCCCGGCGTCGAGTTGTTTGTTTTTGGGCGTTCTGTGTGGGATTCTAGCCGGGCCAGTCCCAAACAATTCCCGGCCAGACAAACGGAGGAAAGCTGCCGCGCGATCGCCCGCCGTCACCATTTGCATGTTGACCAAGTCGTGTTTGCCCAACAACACCCCGATGCGATTGATGCAGGAGTGTTTCATAATGACGTCATCAGCGTAGGGAATCAGGGGGTGTTCCTGGTCCACGAAATGGCATTTGTCAACCAGGCCGCCGTGCTCGATGAACTAGCTGTGAAGTTTGCCCGCACTTGCCATCGACCGTTACAAGTCCTCTCGTTCCGTGCCGAGGATTTTCCAATAGCTGACGTGGTTACTAGTTATTTCTTTAACAGTCAATTGGTGACGAGACCAGATGGGCGGATGACCCTGATCTGTCCCACCGAATGCGTAGACAATCCCGCAGCGCGTCGCGCAGTCGAACGGGTGATTGCTGGTGACAACCCGATCGACCAGGTGGAATATTTGAATTTGCGACAGAGTATGAACAACGGCGGAGGCCCGGCTTGCTTGCGGTTGCGCATGGTGCTCGATGCTCGGGAAGCCGAGGGTATTGCTCCGGGAGTCATCTTCACACCACTGCTGCACGATCAGTTGTCGGCCTGGGTCATCCGCCACTACCGGGAGGAGCTTGCTCCCAACGATTTGCGGGATCCACATTTGATGGATGAAGCACTCCGCGCGTTGTCGGAACTACCGAAGATTCTGGGTGTCCCCCTGTGTACCGAGGGGTTGTAACCGGCTTGTAACCGGCAAACGCCTCGACAACATCATTTAGCGACGATTAGTACCGGTTAGCGATCCCCATTCCCCGATTTCAAGTCGGAAACTTGTCGCGTAGGGAGCCCCTGCCCTGCGTGAACGGGTTGATCGACAAAGCGGACACCTCGCACCAGGCGTTGATCGGCAAGGTCAAACATGCCCAAAACCGATTGTTCGATCGTAAAAATCAGAGCCACGCGTCGTCCATCGGGATGATTGATCGTGTAGTACAGCCAGGCGATTTGCAGTTCATCTTGGATGCCAAAAACTACAATTCGCAAGACGCGGCACCCGTCGGGAAGTTGAAATTGGTCATGTTGAGTAATTCGCGCCTTGGAGTCTTCAATCAGCTTCTCGACTTCGCGCCGGAACTCTTCGAGTTGTGCTGGGCGGTCCGGGGAACGTTTGGGGAGTTGCAGAACATTGCATTGCGCCAATACGGTCCCGCGCTCACCGAATCGCAATACCACCGCTTCGGGGTCAGAGATGATGATCTTCCAGCGTGGATCGTAGATGAGCTCGAACTCACTGTCCGTATTCCAAAGCAGGCGAGCTGATTTGGGAGCCTGGGCATGCGATGCCTGTTGGGTTACCGGAGG
>DAOLCX010000233.1:0-5346 GCA_035327685.1 Pirellulaceae bacterium
GGCGCGCGGCGCGGTACGCAGTTCTCCAAGCGATAGTTGTCGAATTCAAGTCCAGAGCCCGGGGTCATCGCGCCCGCCGCATCAGTCGTCCTCGGTATATGCAACCTGCAATCTTTGGCGGGCTTCGTCGGACCACGGACTTTTGGGTACCAACTCCAGGAATCGCTGCCAATGCCGGGCGGCAGCGGCGTTTGACCCCATTTCATCCAACAAACGGGCCAGATGAAAATGGACGTCAGGATAATCGGGGTGATGTTGCAAGGCCCCTTCAAACGCCAGAATTGCCATGTTGGTATCCCCCAATTCGGCTAGGACGCAGCCCAGGCTGGCACGCGCTTCAACAAAAGTGCCATCTATTTCAACCGCCATGAAATATCGTTCACGCGCCCCCCGCAAATCACCCGTCGCGTACAGCAACTCGGCCAAGCGAAAACACGCTTCCGGAGTTGGACCAAACGCCAGTAACATTGCGCGGTAGGCATCGATCGCATGCAGAGTTTCTCCAGCGTCTTCCAGTTCACAGGCCAATCGCAGGTAGTCCATCGGCGACGCCTGTGATGACGAAAGATTGAACGCGGCCCGGCCCATTGAATGGAACTCGAAAATCGGGGGGACCGTCGTTTCGTCTCCCGGTGTCTCCGAAGATTCTAGTGTTTCAAAGTCGATCAAGAGTTGCCCTCCGGGTGCCACTAACCCCGCGCCTTGTTTGAGCAGCACGTCGCGCCCGCGAACCATCACGTTCAATTGGCTGAGCGGCATTTGCAGCCCAGGAAACATTTCGGCCAACCGAGAGAGTTTGGCTTCAATCACGGTAGGGGAGCGGCCCTGTGAAATCCACTTTGCCAAACGTTTGGCCGAGGTGACTTGTTCAAAATCAAAATACGGAAGCTTGTGGATTTGCTGAACTGGCGTAATGAGCCCTAGTCGGTGCCAGCGCCGCACAGTCGCCAAAGGCAATTCCAGGAGTTGGGCCAGCATGGCCGGCGTGTACAACCGCCGCGACTCGATCTCGGCATCAACGCGCCCCAAACGTTGCCAAAACTGTGTTTCGGTAATGATCTCTAGCCGGCCTTCCGCAGCCGCGGCAATCGTGGCTTCATCCAACAGAGCACCAGCATCGTCCTCGGGCATCTCGTCTGCACCGATGACGATCAAATCGGCCCGTCCGCTATTTGCTTCCACCATCGCAGCGCCAACCTGGCGCAAGAGTTGGCGAGCCTGTCGGCGGTTGACACTCCCCAGCTTCCCCACAAAAGCCACTTGGCGAGCGCTGAGCCACTGAAAATCGAGTGCCTGTATCTGCCAATGATCTTCGATTGCCACATCATCGTCTGAAGTCATGCTGACAACCTCAACTGTCGGCCGGATCAGGACTGAACTGCACCATCCGATCCGTTCAGCTTTTCGGCCAGCAAATGGCAAAAATCAACCCCATCAGCAATCCATACACGATGCCGTCCAAAAAGTCATTCAACGTACGACGTCGGAACCATATGGCATGCAATTGCCCGCTGCTGGCAAAGGTCAACACGCCAACCGCACCAACCAATCGGAACACGTGCCAGCCAGTAGGTGCCGTTCCTTCCATGGCAATCCACCCGATATAGGCCGTGAAGATCGCCACCAACAAGAAATGCAAAAATGTCAGCCCAAGATTCCGCCCCATATTGGCTTCGTCCCACACATCCAATCTCCCGCGAGGGCCGATGCGGTAGCGCTCTTGGTTAGCCGGATCTTTGGCTTCTTGATGGCTGAAGTAAGGAAACAAGTAACTTCCTGCGGGCAAATTCAATTTCCGCACCGCATCTAACAGCGCGGGTTCATCCGGTGCCCGATCCCAATCTCGCTGGTGATGAGGCAAAATCGTCCACGCCACAAAACTCGCAAAAAACAACACGATGCCTGTCAACAGAATCGGTAGCCACAACGCTGTTAAAAATGCCATCGAAATCTCCCCAAAATAGTAGTTCTTTGAACAGCCAATGTACTGGATCGCATTGCGGGGAATCGTCCTTCGCCCACGGACTTATCGAGAAACCGCACCAGTCCACTGGCATAAAACCAATACACCATCATAGGACGTCACCCAGATGGATGTCGAGTCGATGAGGGATCGTGCCTGTCCAGCGGCTTATCAAATCATGCTCTAAATGAAGGGCATCGCCCCTATGGATAGGGCAACTTCGCGCTTAGGATTCGCTACCCACCGTTCATTCGCGGATCATCCTCGGAATCGGCATCTTGCCCAGTTTCACTGTCGCCGCGGTCGAGAACGGAGCGAGTTTGCTCCGCATCCCCCGATTCAGAAACCGGAGGGATCTCCGGTGCCCGGTCAGCTTCACTGGGCATGACTGGCTTCTGGATTTTCATCATGGGATCCGTGGGCGTAATCGCAGAACCTGGATCGTTCGTGGCGTCCAACACGCGACGTTCCAACAACACCGGATTGCGGTATTGGCGTAGCTCCTCGGGGATGGCTTCGTTACCTGTTTGATAAACCGGCCGCGCTCTGTATTCCACGGGCTGCATTTCGACGGCAGAACCGGGTACCGCCGTCGATTGGACTGCCTGCCACCCCGAATTAACCGTGGAAACTTGGGCTGGTCCGGGAAGCGGATTGCCGCAGGCGTCCGTGGGAACCTTCATCCACACCGTCCGAGCCACGCGCTGTGTCGTTTGATATTCAATTCGTTTTTGCACGTGCCGCGGAACTTGCACTTCGCGAACTTCCGGAACAGACTTGAACACCCTGACGGTATAATACTCGACTTCTTCGACGGGCTCGTAAACGGTTTCCACAAAGGGGACACGGCGGACGACTTCTTGCTGCTCATAGCGCGGCGGCACTACCACTTTTTCCACGCGTTGTTGAATCACGGGTTTCCGAACTGTCACGGGAACCGTTTCAGTCTGTACAACTTGTTCGGTCCGTTGCACCTGCACGGGGACCTTGCGAGTTTCGATGACATCCTGGTACGTCGTCACTTCGACCGGCCGTTGTTGGCGGACCAATTCTGGGACCATCACGGTTTGCGTCGATTGTTGGGGAACCAGAACCGGGACTTGAGTGGCTTGATAATTCAACACGGGCGGCGCTTGGTTTTGGGTCCAATGAAGTCCACCGCGACGAAAGACATTCTGCCCCAAAGCTGGGTCATAGTAGTAGCCTCTTGGCAGCCATTGCAAGCCACTCGTCGTGGCACCGGGCTGCAAGACCGGTTGAACCACTTGCTGGGTGGCCGGCAAGTAATATGTCTGGGTCGTGGTTTGCGGCTTGTACGTCACCACCTCTTCATTCTGCAGGTACTGCTGCGTGACTGGTCGGCGAACAACATGTTGCTGGTCTTGATAAATGGTTTCGATGACCGGTCGATTGACGATGACCTGACGTTGCTGGTATTCAACCACATCCTGGTAAACCGTTTCCTGCACGGTTCGTTCTTCATAGCTGGTTTCCGTAACCGGTTTGAGCACCGAGTATCGTTCCTCGAGCACCCGCTCGCGGCGAACCGGTTTGTGGGTAACGACGCGCCGTTGTCGCGGTTCATCCACCCATTCGCCGCGGTATTCGGTGACCTGCTGCGTTTCGTATTGGGTTTCAGTAACCCAGCGCGATGCGGTGATCGGTTGGTCTTCGTAAACGACTTGTGGAACCCAACGGTAAAACTGTTGAGCGCTGCCAGGGACTGCGGGGAACAACAACAAACCGGTGACGAGCAAACGATGCCACAACATGGGCGACCCTCGATAATTGTCAGTATGAGACTCTGTTACTATCTTAATCTGATTCGACGGCAAAAGCCAAACTTGCGGGCTTGGCCGAAGCCGCAGCCAGGTGCGGCGAGCCGCATTGAATCGGTTGTTCCTAGTTTGCCAAATGGCCGCGCCAGTTTCAAATGGTGCCGCCCGGAATTTTCAGTCAAGGGTGCTATCAACCCCGTGAGACTGCGCAAGATGGCCAGGGCGTTAGCGATTAGTTAAATTGAGACAGATGACCGAGACCCAGTTCCTTTCCCTGACCCTGCCAGACCTGGACGCCAATTTGGCTTTGGACGAAGCACTCCTGGATGCTGTCGCGGGAGAGACCTTTCCCAATTTGCTCAGACTGTGGGAACCGCCAACTCATTTCGTGGTGATCGGACGCGGCTCGAAATTGAACCAGGAAGTCGATGTGGACGCGTGTCGTCAACTGTCGATTCCCGTGATGCGGCGATGCAGTGGCGGCGCGGCGATTGTCGCCGGACCCGGCTGTTTGATGTACTCCGTGGTGTTCAATGCATCGCGGCAAACCCGTTGGCGCGATGTGCAATGGGCCCACGACGAAGTCATGTCGCGACACCTGAGCGCTTTGCAAACTCTAGGGATCGATGCACGGTGGGAGGGAACATGCGACCTGACCGTCCGCGGACGGAAAATCAGCGGAAACAGTCTGCGTTGCGTACGAAATGCCGTCTTGTACCATGGGACTTTTCTGTACGATTTTGATTTGTCGCTGATTGAACGTTGCCTATGGATGCCACCCCGCGTCCCCGCATACCGCAAATTGCGAAGCCACGGCGATTTTGTTGGTCAGTTGCCGGTCACCCGAATCGAGTTGGAACAAGCGCTGCGGGAAACCTGGCAGGCATTGGATGAAACCGCAACCTGGCCGCGCGAGCAGACCGAGCGATTAGTACAGTCCAAATATCGACAGCACGTTTGGAATGCACACGGGCAGAGTCGGCTATAAGTTGCCGCGCTTGGCTTGTTCGATCTCCAACGACTCGAACAATGCCTTGAAATTTCCTTTGCCGAAGGATTCGCTCCCGCGGCGGCAGATGATTTCGAAGAATAGCGTTGGCCGATCTTGCAGCGGCTTGGTAAAGATCTGCAACAGATAACCCTTGTCATCGCGATCTACCAAGATCCGCAGATCCTTGATGATTTCATGGTCTTCCTTGATCTCGCCGACGCGGTTCCACACGACATCGTAGTATTCGTCCGGGATGCGCAGAAAATCCACGCCTCGCTGGCGCAAACGGGCTACCGTGTACAATTCATCTTTGGTCAACAGCGCCAAATGCTGAATGCCCGGTGTCTGATCGTGCCAGTCGAGATATTCTTGAATCTGGCTCTTGCGTTTCCCTTCGGCCGGTTCGTTGATTGGAATTTTGATCAATTCGCGGCCCGAATCCATGACTTTCGACATCAAGGCGGAATACTCGGTCGAAATGTCTTTGTCGTCGAAGTGCTTGAAGAGTTTGAATCCCAACACATCTTCGTACCATTGGACCCAATGGTTCATCTTGCCCAGTTCGACGTTTCCCACGCAGTGATCGACATAAAACAGCCCCACTGGGTTGGCGC
>DAOLCX010000234.1:0-5343 GCA_035327685.1 Pirellulaceae bacterium
TCGCTTCCTGGCGCACATCACGCCGGTGGCGTTGATGGTGCGCAATGGCATTGCGGACTTTGTTCAGGGTCATCGTTACCAGGAAACGCCCGACATCGTACACAGAATCGTCATCCAACTCACCTTGATCGCGGCGGCGAAAGAAACTGCGAAAGACCGATTGCACCACGTCTTCCGGGTCCAGCCGTCGTTTCAAGCGGCTGGGCATATTGCGCCGCACGACATTGACCAAATGGTCGGCATGTCGTTGGTAAATCTCATCTGGTGGTTGCTGGCTCATTTTTCGAAAGCCGTCGCAACGGCAACTGTAAGGTGCCACCCAATTCCATTGGCGCCGGCACCCATCGAACGTGTCTGAGTTTGACTGCCGCGCTTTCATTTTAGTAACCGTTCACGGCAATCAACTAGTGGAACCATCAGTTGCAGGCGTACGCGCGTTCTTGCATCGATCCTCGGTCCATCGTACGCCTGCGGCAAACGGTTTAACGATCAATAAGACCGCGTAGCCCATCAACAAGCACTCACCTCGTGAACGGTTACTTCATTTTAAACGCCTGATGGCAGCGATGCACCACGCGAACTCGATGTTCGCGGAAACTCGGGCGAGACAATGGTCCTTTTGTACAACATCCGCAAGTTGGCCGGACTTACAGGATCATGGACGTGCTGTGATCTCGTCCTCCGCAGATGCCCCGCTTACCAATCGGCTTGCGAAGGTCGAAACTAATCGGCCAGCAATGGGCGCAAATATTCGGCGCTCTGACGCAAGGCCGATTGTCGCAACTCAAGCGAACCTTCGAAGGACCGATCTTCGACTTCGACACAAACGGGGCCGGTGTAGCCGATCTCGCGAAGCTTGTCGGTGAAAGCGTGCCAATCGATATCACCCAAACCTGGAATCTTCGGCGTGTGGTATTGGTTGGGAAATCCCAGAATACCTATGTCGTTCAGCCTTGCGCGTTCGATCCGCGCGTCCTTGGCGTGAATGTGAAACAGACGGTCGGCAAACTCAACGATTGGCATCAAATAATCCATCTGTTGCCAGATCATGTGGGAGGGATCGTAGTTCAAGCCGAAGTGAGCGCTCGGCAAGTCGGCAAACAACTGCCGCCAGATGGCCGGAGAAGTCGCGAGGTTTTTTCCACCGGGCCATTCGTCGGCCGTAAACAGCATGGGGCAATTCTCGATCCCGATCCGCACGCCGTGTGACTGGGCAAACTCGACCAAGGGGCCCCAAGTGTCGAGCATCCGCGGCCAATTGGCATCGACGGTCAACCTCGGATCGCGCCCAATAAATGTGTTCATGCCGACCCCTAAGCGGCCCGCCGCTTCAATGACGCGGCGAATGTGTTCGCTGGCCAACCGCGCTTCGTCTGCATGGGGAGACAGTGCATTTGGGTAATAACCCAGCGCGCTGACGGCAACGCCGGTCCGTCGTTGCAGTTCGACGACCTTGTTCGCATCGGCGTCGGAAAAATGGTCGGCATCAAGATGAGTCACGCCCGCGTATCGCCGATCGGCACGGCCCACTGGCCAACACATGACTTCAACACATGCGTAACCCGCTTCGGCCGCGAACTCAAACACCTGTTCCAACGACCGATCACCCAAAATCGCGCTGACAAAGCCGAGTTGAAACATTACAACCTTTGCTGTACCCAACTGCCTTGGCGGTTTACGACCGATCACAATTATTTCCAGCTTAATCGCTTGACATCTGGTCTGTGGGCCGGGACACCAAGAAACACAAGACTTTTCGGTGGTTTCTCAATGCCCTTGTAATTCTGCTTGCGATTCTCGTCAAGAACAACGAGGTAGTCGCATGAAGACCCGCGAATTTCAGGCAGTTTTGATGCGCCGGCCCCGCCCCCCAAATCGCATTCGAGATTTTTGCGGCCCCAAAAACCTGGGACATGGCACATTGACTCTTGCGTGGTTGCCAGTAAACCTAGCGCCGATGATGAAGTGGCTTGAAGCGTCACGGGTACACTTCGCACTTCGCAATATTTTTGGGATGACCGCAATGAATTCTAGAATTCGTATCGTTTCGGTGATGCTTTTTGGATTGGTCATCGGGCTATCAAGGGAAACTGCTGCACAAGTGAACGCCACAATCGACAATATGGGATTTCATTTTTGGAGTTCACTCGGGTCCTGTTGAAACTACGGTAGTTGGCGGCAGATACTCGAATACCATTTCTTATGGTGGTGCCGGCGACTATCCAGAGGGAACCTATACCGCCGGGTCAGTCATAGCAGGAACGTTGAATCCACCGCCTCTCCAAAATGCCGCAAATTTAGAGTTCATAATCGTTGAAGCCGTTGGCGAGGGAAAAGCGATTGTCATTCCAGGGGCCGGCGGGCCGCCGGGCGGCGGTGATTAATGTAGAATTGGAGCAGCGCTCTTTTAGGTCATGACGTAAAGGCAATTTATGTTCGCAAAGAAATGTTTGTGGTTCTGCGGCACATTATCGTGCCTTGTTATCATGTCCGCGCCGTCTGCCGATGCCCAGCAGGAACCTGAAGTCGAGCCGATTTATGGCTGGTCGTCGTTTCCCGTGGTCAATGACGGCACGGACGATTTGGATAGGCCGAATTATGTGTTATTACTTTGGGAATTGACTGGCGTGGCGGCGTATGCCGAAAAGAATCCCCAAGCTGATCTACGCGATTTCATTTCCTTTTCGCGCGGCCAGCGAGACTTTATTCGCAATAAGCTGAACGAGCTTTCGCGAATCGACAAAGAGGTTCAGGATCAGTTGTTTGAACTTAGCGAAAGGTCTCGATCGGAACGAGATCCTGCTCAATTGCAAGTTTTGTCGAGGATGTGCGAACTATTGGAACCGGAGCGTCATTCGGCCCGACGGAAAATCGTTGCGGAAATCTCCCCCGAACTGAATTCGACGCAACGGCGGCAACTGCGCGAATACGCCATAGGGATCATATTGTTGTACAACCCATTGGAAGCGATTTTCGAAGGGGCGCACAAAAATAACGGCTTAAACCTAACCGCCGCACAACTTGAGGACCTCCAACAACAAATGCGGCTCGAGGTCGCCAGGTTGATGATAGACCACGGACGGAAAGTCCGCGAGGGATGGGATCGCATCATGAATCATGTGCCGGATCATGTGAATTTCGATCTTGATTCGATATTTGGTATCGATGCACTCAGTGTAAAGGAAAATCGATGACGACCTTCAAAAACGTTCGTAGTCCGCTTGGGACGTGGCGTTTACGGATTCATCTGGTGATCGCGGTCATGTTCACGTGGCCAGCGGTCAGTATCCTCAGGCCAGTTTGTGCTCAAGACTCGCCCTCCAGCGACGACACGAAAACACCGCAAACGACTGTCTGGGAACAGGTTCGCGAACGGATTATTCCGTTGCCCTTTTTTAAAGAGGGGAAACAGGAAAAGGTAAACCTGGAACGCTTGCTCGCGCAACTGCTGGACGAATCCGTGTTTCCCAACAATCCGTTGCAGATCGAGGAAGAACAGCGCAGGGAGTTAATCCGCGTATGGCGCCAGCGGCAAGCATCGATTGAAGCCAATGGTTACGATCTCAAAACCCTCGCCCTGGAGGCGAGCAAAATCGGTCCCCTCATCGATTGGGAAAAATTGGCGCCTGGTTTAGACGTTTACGGCGAACAGCGGCAAACGGTCATGGAATTGTCCAGAATATTGAAACCTTCGCAGACAACCATTTGGCGCGATATGGCCATTGCTCAACTCCATCATTTCACGAACGAGTTCACATCGATTATCCAGATCGCCGGTCAAAAATATCCGGAAGTCCATGAAGCGATCATGCAAGGCTCCCTGAATTGGACTGAGTTGTTGATGTCGGCCGCGATCGAGGACGTTCGCCTGAAACATGAATCCTATATTCAAATCGGTCGCATCTTCGATCGAATTACTGCTGTGTTGCCAGCAACCGAACGCAATCAATTGGATCGCTACTTGAAAATGGATGCGTTGAAATAGGAAAGACTGATCGCTGATTCGCTAGTGCTTTGTCAACCAAAAGTCTTGGGGTTGAGTTAGTCGCCTTTCGCTCCGCGAAAGTGTCGGTTTTGCGTACTTTTGCGGAGCACAAGTTTACCATCCGCATCGTTGCGCCACCCACGCACCCTACTTTTCGTGAACGGTTACGATTTTTTCATTGGGCCGTTAGCGAAACTCTTCTCGTTGTCGTTGCCGCTCGCGTTCCTGGTCATCCTTCATCTGGCGCTCGGCATCCAGCGGATTGTCTTCGCGCCCCGGAGGCGACGTGGAAATAACCTGAATGCCGCGCAGCCCCAACTGGGACACTCCAAAACCTCGGCTGTATTGAGGATCTATGATCTTGTCTTCGATGTTTACCATTCGGAAAAATTCGATTTGTGGAACCTGCATCCGCGAAATTTGGCCTTGCAGATTATCCCCATGCATGATGATCGGCGGAGCGCCCGACGTGGAACCGGTTTGCCAAATGATCAAATTACCTTTTTTCATCACCAGGCTGGCGTAGTGCGGCGTAAAAGAAACCGTCGTTTCGCCTCCACCAAAACCTATTTGACGATACGTTTCGGTTTGCGTCGGGCCAGTCCCCATCGAAGCGTGAAGCTTGATCTCCGCCTGCGGATCGTAAATCCAGCCGTTGGCGACTATCTTTTCCTGCAACCATTGTTGAACTTTGGCCGGGTCGGACACTGCGCCGAGTTCAATCCCCACAGGAACACCCGGCTTCACAATCCACAACGCCTCGCGATCGATTTTGCGAGTGATTTCCTCCACGCCGGGACCGGGTAAGCTGACCGCTCCCACAGCAATCGAGCCGTCAAACGCGGACGGCTTGGCAATATAAAAGAACAACCCATCGACGATCATATTCTTGAGCGGGTCCCGGTTGAGCCAATACGACTCGACATCCATCCGATAGCTCCAGACCGGCAGCGCCAGCGACAACCGATACAGCACGCGCTCCTGATGCGACTCGGCCAGGATCAAATCATCCGTGACCCATTCGACTCGCGATTTGAAAGGTGAACCGATGAGCGGGGCCGGATAGACTTGCGGTTTGGGATTCCCGCTCGCCAAATCCCACACATAGACGTTCCGCTCCGTCAGGGCCAGCAGTCTCGTCCCATCGGGGCTGATATTCGCGCCCGAAACATGTCGATCATCCACCGCCACTACAAATTCAGGTTCGCCGGTGACCGCATTGACGACGGTCACTTTACCGTCTTCGGGAACAATCAAATGCCGGCGGTCGTAGCTGAGAATGACAGGGGCGGCGAAAAAGCTGGCCGCCTTGAACCGGGAAGCGACCGATTTTTTCCCAAAATTCCAAGCCACATAGG
>DAOLCX010000235.1:0-5327 GCA_035327685.1 Pirellulaceae bacterium
GCACGTTGCGACCACCACCACTGCAATAGTGGCCCGCTACCGGCCACTACCAGAAAAGGGACACCCACGGACTGTGCCAACGTGATTACGACCGACCAGGACAAGGGACCACCGCTCAGAAAGCTGGGTTCGATGATTGCTCGCGGAGGAAGCCACCACGCACTCAACAGCAATATCCCCAAGTGGATGTACCAACACTTTCTCGGAGTAAACAATCTCACTAAAATATGGGCGTAGGCGTAGCCCGCTAACAACATCGCTTGGAAAAACAACAGGCTCGCTGTCCAGACGATGGCCAGTCCACCGAACTCCGGCAAGATGGTCTTGGCGATAATCGGCTGAATTTGGAAGGTCAGCCAAGCCCCCAAAAACACGGCCAATGCGTGGATCCAAATCAAAGCGTGTTCCAACAATAATGAAGATCAGTTCAAACCCTTGTGGATTGTAATCGAAGTTCATGACCAACGAACAGATCGCAACGACTCTCGAACAACTGGCTGATCTGCTGGAGTTTCAAGGGGACAATCCATTCCGGTTGCGCGCACTCCGAAACGGGGCACGTGTCATTCGGGATTTGCCGGAAGAGGTCGCTGACTTGCTGGCTCGTGGAGAAGAGCTGACCAAGTTTGACGGCATCGGCGAAGGAGTCGCAAAGAAATGCATGGAACTGGTCAACACTGGCCGTCTCAAACAGATCGACGAAATACTGGTCCAGACCCCTGCGTCCGTACTCGACTTGCTGCGAATACCTAAACTTGGCCCTAAAAAAGCGGCCTCGCTCTACAAGGCGTTGGGAATTACCAATCTCGACGCATTGCAACAGGCCTGCGAAGCTCATCAGGTTCGGGAGCTGCCCGGGTTTGGCGAAAAAACTGAACTGGCGATCTTGGAGGGAATGGACATCGTCCGCCAATCTGTGGGGCGATTGTTGTGGTATCAAGTTGACCATGTAGCGAAACGGTTGGTGGATTACCTCTCCGAATCTTCCGAAATCAACCAGTTGGCTGTTGCTGGGAGTTATCGGCGCCTGCGTGAAACGGTTGGCGACCTCGATATTGTGGTCGATGCCGACGACCCTCAATCGGTCATGGACGCGTTCGCCAAGTACCCTGATATTGAATCCCTGATGGCGCGCGGCCCTACAAAAATGGCCGTACGTCTCAAGCAAGGAGGGTTGCAAGTCGATTTGCGGGTGGTGCCCACCCAGTCCTTTGGCGCCGCGTTGGTTTATTTCACGGGTTCAAAACAGCACAACATCGACATCCGCAGCCGCGCGAACAAACTAGGATTGAAAGTCAACGAATGGGGCGTGTTTCGCGAAGGGCATGAAGACCAGTCGCTCGCCGGAGCCACCGAAGGCGAGGTGTACGAGGCGTTGGGATTGGCATGGATTCCGCCAGCTCTGCGCGAATCCCGCCGCGAAATCGAATGGGCCGAACGCCGCGAGTTGCCAACCCTGATTCAGGTATCGGACATACGAGGCGATTTGCATTGCCATACGACGGCCACTGACGGAAATGCAACGATCGAGGAAATGGCTCAAGCCGCCCGCCAGCGAGGGCTGGCGTACCTGGCGATTACGGACCACTCACAGCGAGTGACAATGGCGCGCGGACTCGACGCGAGTCGTTTACTCGCACAATGGAAAGACATTGATGCCCTCAATCAAAGTTCGAATGACGACTTCCTGATCTTGAAAGGGATCGAATGCGACATCTTGGAAAACGGCCAGATGGACTTGCCTGACGATGTGTTGTCTCAAGCGGATTGGGTCGTGGCCAGTATCCACTATGGACAGAACCAGCCGCGCGCGCAGATCACTGATCGGATCATCCGAGCGATTGTTCACCCGCACGTTTCTGTGATTGCCCATCCCACTGGGCGGCTGATCAACCGCCGCAAGCCTTACGAAGTCGATCTGGAAGCGGTATTTCAGGCCGCTCGGGAACACGGCAAATTCATGGAATTGAACGCCAATCCGCACCGTTTGGATTTGGATGACGTCCATTTGATGGCCGCCAAGTCGATGGGCGTTAAAATTATTATCAGTACGGATGCCCATGGCATCGACGAGTTCGATCATTTGCAGTACGGCATCCATCAGGCGTGCCGCGCCGCCTTGACGGTTGACGATGTCGCAAACACGCGATCCTGGAATGAGATCAAATCCCGGTTAAACAAAACGTAAGGAGGGAACGCCATGTGGACCATTATGATCGTGATTTTGGTTGGTATCACACTCTACTCTTTGATGGTGCCTGAACAGGTGGGGAGTGAATCAGCTTCTTCATGTGACCCCAGTGAGTTTGGTTGTGCGGCGTCGGCCTGTGAAGAGATCGACGGCGATGGCGATCCTTGCCTGTAAACGGCGAAGTCGGATCGTATTCCGTGTTGAGCAATGTTTTCTTTGACGGGCACCCATGTCGCTAATACCACAACATATTCGGCACCAGCTTCCCCATGCATTGCCTGCACCCAGGCCCTGTTGGATCGCCTGCCCGCCCTTTCGCAGTCATGTCAACTTGTCGAGGTTGGTTCGCTTGGCCAGTTCTTGTGGAATCCGGCAGATCGTGACGTCGGGGAACAACAAAATTGACGCAGATATTGCCCGCGATGGCATCGAACATGTCCATGTCGAACGCCGGCGCTCGCTGACCCCGCGACTGCGAGAGCTGCGCGCAGACGGATTTCATTTGATTGGTCTGGAGCAGACCACGGCATCCAAATCGCTGTACGAATTTCGGTTCCCTCGCCAAATGGTCTTGGTGCTGGGGCATGAACGTGAAGGCCTGGACGATACCTCGATTCAGATGATGGACGACCTGATAGAGATTCCCGTGTACGGTCTGCCGTATAGTTACAACGTTGTCACCGCAGCCACAATGGCGCTTTACGAGTACTGCAAACAATTCCCTGACGGCTGACCCTTCAACGAAGTTTAAGATATTCGCCAGATCACTCGGGGAAGTCCAGACACTCTGGCGCATCGATCCGCGCTGAATTCATGATCGGATTGGCCGGATGGAACTGGAGCAGCGGCTCGTCGCGAATGGTCACCAGAGACTTGAGCCATTCAACTTCGCCTTTTTCGGTCGTGGCTAATGGGTCAGCCACACCTGCGAGCCGTGGCCCACGGAGCCACGGTATATATTCGCTGGTGTCCAGAATCAACGGCATCCTGTCATGCAACGATTGCATCTGAGAATTAGCGCCGGTGGTGATAATCGTGGTTGATTCAATAACTCCTTCCGGTCCCGACCACGATTCCCAAAGTCCCGCAAAACAAAATGTCGAAAGGTCGGTGCGACTGATATGAATTGGCAATTTCCGTGAACCTTCAACCCGCCATTCATAAAATCCATCTGCGGGAATCAGGCAACGGCGTCTGGAGAACGCCCTCCTGAATGCGGGCTTTTCCCAAACCGTTTCCCCCCGCGCGTTGATCATTCGCGCGGACATTTTCTTGTCTTTGGACCAGGAGGGTATCAAGCCCCAATGCAACATGGAAACATCGGGTTGTGTGTGTTCCGACGGCCAACGAATGGCAGCCACCATTTGCGTGGGGGCGATATTGTACCTGGGTTTGAGTGGGGGCCAGGCGGTAACAGGCACAAGTTCAAGGAATTGCCGAGCCACTTCGACGGTCGGCGTCCGCAACGTGAATCGCCCGCACATACCATTCAGATCACAAACGGTTGACCGGTAATTCGTTCATAGGCCTCGATGTACTTTCGTCGAGTTTCGACGACAACATGGTCCGGAAGCGGCGGCGGTGGACTTTGCTTGTCCCAGTCGGTAGTTTCCAAATACTCGCGCACGTACTGTTTGTCGAACGACAATTGATTTCGACCAGGTTGATAGGAATCCGCCGGCCAGTAGCGTGAACTGTCAGGCGTCAACACTTCGTCAATCAACAACAGTTGGTCGCCGTCCCAGCCAAACTCGAATTTGGTGTCAGCCAAAATAATGCCACGCGACTGTGCGTGAGCGGCCGCTCGAGTATAGATCGCTAAACTTCGCTCCTTTAACTCATGGGCCACAGACTCGCCCACGATTTCGCACATTTGCTCGAAAGAAATGTTTTCATCGTGCCCGCTACTGGCTTTGGTCGCCGGAGTAAAAATCGGCTCCGGAAATCGACTGCAGTTGAGAAGTCCGTGGGGTAAGCGATGTCCGCAGACTTCTCCCGTGCGTTGGTAGTCCCGCCAGCCGGAGCCGACCAGGTATCCGCGGACCACGCATTCGACCGGAACCACCTGGCACTTGCGAACGTGCATGGAGCGGCCGCGCAGAGAATCGCGATTCAAACTGTCCGGTAAAGATACTTGATCGATATCAGCACTCAATAGATGATTTGGAACACCTAGCAGATCAAACCAAAACAGACTCATCTGTGTCAGAACGCGGCCTTTGTCGGGAATCAGGGTGGGCAGAATCCAGTCAAACGCGCTGATCCGGTCGGTCGCGACCAGCAGCAACGAGTCGCCCAGATCGTAGATATCCCGTACCTTTCCAGAGTGACTTTTGACCGTCAACAATTTCAGTTCCTTGTCGTTGGAGAACCTGGCGGCGCCTGTCCGCTTCTGCCATAAAGAGTTACACTACCCGGAGTATAACCGAGCCCTGGCAATCGCCCTAGCCGCGTTCAAACAATCTTTCGCTGAAAACACATGGGACAAACGGGCCAATACGTAATAGAACTCCCTCGTGGCTGGACACCCACCAAGCGTGTGGCCAGTACGTTACACCTGGTCGGTTTTGACGGGGCTCCGATTCCGGGAAAGGTCTCGCTGGATCAGGGCCATTGGGTATTGCAGACCAACTGCACCGAATCGGGACGACTGGCTGTCTGTTGGCCGATACCGGATCGCGGCGAGTGGCTTTTGTTGTCGGGAACGCTGCGGCCTCAACCGCAACCTTACCACTTGCTCACAGAATTGGCTCGCGGCACAGTGAGCCGGCTGCGCAATCAATTGTCGTTTTGGCAAGAAGGTGGACTATTGTTGCCAAACGAGGTGTTTGAACACACTTCTCAAGCCATCGGGTTCTTGGCCGATACGGTGTTGAGTCATGGCGACCGCGATGCTCTGTCACAACAGGCGATCCAATCTGCCTTGGCGGCCATCGATGTCGCCAGTCGGGTGTTTGCCAACCGCGTTTTGCCTGTGCGGAATAGTCAGCCGAACTTGCCCCCGGTCGTGATGGCCATTCGCGGCGATGCGCAGCGAGCCGATTGGCCGGTCCCTGCGGCCTGCTGGAATCTTGGCAGGGAGCCGCGCGATCGACTTGATCCTCAATCGACCGTGCCGATTTTGATCGGTCCATTG
>DAOLCX010000236.1:0-5321 GCA_035327685.1 Pirellulaceae bacterium
GGCAATCACAAACAGATAATAGAATCGATTGACCCATACCAACAACTTGTCTTTCAACAGATCGGGGACATATTTGCTCAACTCCGGCCGCGTCCAGTAGCCGGAGAACAGCCAACCGACCTGACTGTGCCAAAACCCTTTGAATGCTCCCCACCAACCTGGACCGCTCAAATGCGGCGAATGTGGATCACCGGCTTGATCGCTGTGGCCATGATGGCGTCGATGGACGGCACACCACACGAGCGGCGGCCCTTCGATCGACATCGAACCCAAAAACGTCCACAGCGCGCGAACGACTCGAAACGTCTCAAACGACTTGTGGGACATCAACCGGTGAAAGCCAATGGTCACCCCCAGGGTGGTGAGAATCCAACCTCCGGCAAACAACAACAGGTAACTCCAGCCCATCCAGCCAAACTGCCACAGCAGAATGATCCCAACGATCAATCCTGCCAAAGGCCCAGCCACGGCCACGAACATCACGAGTTTGTGCAACCAAGAACCGGCTGGCAAGGTTTGGATGGTCTTCGTTGGATCTATGATAGCTCGGCGCAATGGGTCTGAATTGCCATCGGGAAGGTGATCGCGCGTTGGGGTGGGCAACTCCTGTAGTGTGGACATATAAACTTGCTCTCTGTTCAACTGACTTGGCTCGCGACGCAGGCCTCAGATGGCACCGTCCGGCGAAGGCATCATATACAAATCGAAGTATTTTGACTACGCGACAAATCCACACATTCGGATGTCCTCCGGAGACCGTCGTTCTTATTTCAAGAATCGTAACCCAGTGGTCTTGCAACCCATCGCTGCAGAATAGTGCGCACCTGCCCGGGGTGGTAAATTCGTTATTTATGCAATAAGTCACGCAATTGTAACGCCTGGGGAACAAACCATCAGTCTTGCGCATCGTTAAAATGTCATTGAGAAGTAGAATTTTCGGCGACCCAAGAGCGTAACGGCGTTCCGTGATGCGCAGAACTATTGAATGGTGGCGCCCCCGGCAGGTGGGGAATTATCCTGTGTTTCTTTATACGACATCTGTTTCCGAGGAAAACGAACATGCAAAGCGCTGCAACAAGTGCTGGCTGGAGTGAGCATCGACATCTTTGGCCGCTGGTGAAATGGAGTGCAATGCTGTACCTGGCACCCGTCCTGGTAATTGCAATCTTTGGAGCGTGTGGCGGAGGATGGGGGCCGTTGTCCAAGTGGGGTTGGAAGACCTTGCATGGAATCACTGCGGTTGCATTTGTCAGTCACCATCCGCCGCATTTCGGGACTCGGTTTCCGCAGTCTCAGGATGATGACTCTTCCGCGCTCTCCTCGACCAGCGGCGAGACAAGCGTACAGCTCGGCGCGACGGATGGCGAATCCATGCCCGCCATTCCCGGGTGGTTGGTAGAACGTTCGATTTACATTCCCTATGAAAAACTCAGCGACACGTTTGAGCGACAAAAGCGCGGGGTGTTTGTCCCCTATGAAGAGTTTGACCGCCTCTGGGACCTGGCGCGACAGGCGATGAAGCCGGAGAAAGTCGAACCGCCGCCGCGCAGTGGAATTATTGTTGAGTCGCTCAGCCGTGCGGATGCTACGCGCGAGCGGTTGGTGGTCAGCAGTGCATTGGCGGTTGAGTTCTTGAAGCCCGGATGGCATGAAGTTCCTTTGGCTTTGGCTGATGCTTCGTTGCGGCAAGCCACCGTGGAGGGCGAGCCGGCGAGGATTGTGCGCACAGCCAGCGGTCAGAACGCCTGGCTTGTGCATATCGATCAAGTTCCGGCGCGCCGGACATTGTCCTTGGAATACGCCAAAGCCGTTACCTCCTCGGGCGGACAGTATCACGTCTCACTCGCGATCCCAAGTTCCGCGGTCAATCGTTGGGAGGTCAGTGTCGATGAACGGGACGTCGATATTTCATTGACGCCGGCAGCCGTTGTGACCAAACAAGCCTCACCGGATCAGGAGACGTCGTCCAGTATCACCGCAATCGTGGGAAATGCTGCGGAGATCACATTGCGGTGGACACCACGGGCCGTCGGGGCCGAGCGATTATCGGCGATTGTCACCGCCGAGTCGGCGACTGAAATTTCCGTTCAGAAAAACCTGGTGAGGCTTAATCAGCGTTTGGCATTGAGCATCCAACGCTCCAATATCGGGCAACTCCATTTGCGCATCCCCGACGGGTTTGAGGTCGTGGCAGTGACGTCGGATTTCGTCAAGCGTTGGGAGAAAGACCCGGCCCAAGCGAACTTGTTGAAGCTCGAGTTCTTCGAGGAGTTGCGAGGGGACCAGGCCTTGGAGTTGGCTCTGGAGATGCAACTCTCGGGGACCGAAGCAACCGAATTGACGCTGGCCAGTGTTGAAGTCGTGGAAGCCACTCGGCAGCCAGGCACTTTGGAGTTGGCGGCCGATGTCGGCTTGGGGATCGAAATTGCCAGTTTGATGGGCTTGGTGCGAACGCATATGTCGGCTGACGACAGCGGTTCGCGGCGTTGGACTTTCCGTTATACGGCGCTCCCGTTTTTGCTGAAAGTTACGGCGACGGAACTTAAGCCACTCGTGCGCGGAATTCAGTCCATTGATGCGAACTTGAATTCGCAATGGTTGACGAGCGACATTGTCTGGTTGTTGGAGATCCAGCAAGCGGGCGTGTTTTCGATTCCGTTGGAGTTACCCGAAGGTGTGGAAGTCGTCCGCGTTGTGGGGTTCCAATGGTCGGACTATCAACCCGTGGTGGTCGATCAGATCTCTACCATCGAAGGCTCATCGATTCGGCACGTGCAATTGAGCCGGCAGGCGTTGGGAAAAATCGGTTTGTGGCTGACAGTTCGCCAACCAACCGTCATGTCTGAAACTGCCGAAGAGGGGCCCGACTCCAGTATGGGGGCAACCTGGCCCCAATTGGCGGCAGGGTTTGCCGAATATGTCACCGGACAAATCCGCATCGCGCTCCCCGAAAGCCTGTTAGTCACCCCAGGAGTTGAGCCGGGTTTACGCCCCATGGATGCGCGTCAGTTCAAAGATTACACGGGCAGGACAACCGAGTCTGCGTCGCTCGCTTATGAATTCGTGCAACGGTCGCCAGGGCTTCCGTTAACGTTGAAAACTCGCAAGCCGCAAATCATGGTCGATTGGTACAGCGAGTGGGCAGTGGAGCCTGGTTTGGTTCGGCAGACAGGTGAACTGTCTTGCGAGGTTCGCTTTAGCCCCGTTAAGTCGTTGCGAATCGACATTCCCAATTCGATTGCCGGGCAGGTTCGTATTGAAACTCCGGGCTGGCGCACCTCGCGGATGGAGCCACAGCCGGACGATATTGCGGCGGGCTACCAGGCCTGGACACTTCAGGGTGGTAACGAACTCATCGGTACCCATATAGTTCGGATCACCTGGGATCAGCCGCTGGCGGAAGTCGAGGTAGGCGAGTCGATTTCCGTGCCGATAGTCGGAATTGCGCCGCGTGGCGTCGATCGCAGTCGTGGTCAAATTGTCGTGCGGCGATCTGAGCTATTCGATTTGCGTGTGGCGGAGGGGGCGAAAGGACTGAGGCCCATTGAACCGACCACCGATTTGTTCGGTAATCGGGCGGTCCATGAGGCCGTTGTTGCCTTGGAGTATGCCGCGGATTGGAACCTGGCGTTGATTGCTTCGCGGTTGGAATTGTTTGAATTGAAGCGGACGAACATTCCGCGGGCCTTGGTTCGAGCAGTGTGGCTGCGCCAAGGCCAATTGTCGGTCCAGGCCGTCTATCAGGTTCGCGGTGTGCATCAGCGGTTGCGGATCATCATGCCGCCTGACTTCGATCCCGATACAGGTTTCGATCAGAATCCGGTTCGCGTGGATGGCCAGAACGTTTCGATCGAGCGTGGGGTGGGAAATGAATTGAGTGTGTCATTGGGGAATCGAGACCGCGAGAAGACGCTGCTCGTAGAATTGCGTTATACGATTCCCGTTCGAAACGGGCAGATCATGGTTCCCACGTTCCCGGACGACTGCGCCGTGCAGAAAACGGTCCTGTGTGTTTATATCCCGCCGGAGTTAGCCCCATGGGTGGCTCGGGGCCCATGGACCGATACCTTTGCGTTCGATCGACCCGATGTATTTGATCGTGTATTCCAGTTGCGGTATCAAGATGACCGCCCCTGGTTGAATTGGATCAGCAATGACACCGTGAATGCCACAGAATTGGCGAAGTTTGAAACGGACGGCCGTGCCTATTTGTTCTCCACGTTGCAGCCCACCGCAGGCCCGGCCGGGGCACTTCAGTTACCTTTAGCTCGCCGCAATCTCATGAATATCGCGATCATCGGATTGGTGGGAGTTGTCGGCTTGGTGCTACTCCGATTTTCGTGGCGTACGCGATTAGTCGTCACCAGCGTAGCCGTCGCTGCGTTCTTCCTGGTGATGTTGGTGATGCCGATCATTACGGAACCATTATCGTTGCAATTTACCTCGTTGATGATATTTCTGATCGGTGCCGTGTGGGTCGTCAGCTCGGTCTTGCAGGCCAGCCAGAGACTGCGGCGCACACCACCGAATCAGTTCTTGGAACATGGTGCCGCCAGTGAACTGGCTGTCAAAGCAGATTCGCCGCAAACGGACGAGCCCCTGCCTCCGCCGACTGCAAACTCCGAATCGAAAGAGGGTTAATTCTATGGCGCGTGGACGCTCTTGGTTGTTGTGGTGTATTGGGTTTGTGGCGGTTGCCAGTTCCCATCTATGGGCACAGGATCCAACCACTCGCATGTTGGCCGAGTTCGAAAAGTTGCGTGTGGTCTATGTCCCGTTTGAAGATTTGAACGTCGTGTTGGGAGATGGCGTCGATCGGATTCTGGTCGATCGCAGCGAAGTATTGGCTTTATTGGAATTCGAGTCAAAAACGGAATCTGTTCCGCCGCGCGAGTTTGTCTGGCAACAAGCCGATTACAAGTTCCAACTTGGTCAGCGCGTGGCTCATGTCTCCGCTCGAATGGTGGGTCGGGCGTTTAATGATCGCGGCACAGTGGTTCCTCTGCCCTGGCGTGGCGTTTCAATTCGGTTGATTCAGCTCAACGGGCAAGCCCCGGCGGTTTTCTGGAGCCATGATCGATCTGAAAGGCGGCTGAATTTGTTAGTCCATGAAGCTGGTGAAGTCGTTCTGGATGTTGAACTGACGTTGCCGTTGTCCGTCGATGCGGCCAGACAAACGGTGCGGGGAATGTTTTCGGAAGTCCCCGTTTCGACTTGGGCCGTCGTTTCACCGGGAAATGTCGATCTGGTTGCCGGGGGGGCAGTGATCGAGCGGACGTATCACCCAGAGTCGGATCGAACCGAGATGGCGGTTGTCCCGG
>DAOLCX010000237.1:0-5311 GCA_035327685.1 Pirellulaceae bacterium
CCCGATCCAGGCCACCAGAGTAATCACCACTAATGCCAATGTTTGAAAGGTTTTTTCACGCCAAAAGGCAATCGTCGTACCAATTGCTCCTGCCGCGACACAGGTCACAACCGTTACGGCAAAGGTCCAACCGACTTGCTGAAAACTGGTACCGCCGAACAATACAGTTAGCATCAAGATCGGCAAACCGACCAGCATCATCGAAAAGACCGACAACAGGCTGGCCAGCAGCTTACCCAAAACCAGTTCCGCGTTGGTCAACCGAGTGATGAGCAACAGAATCAGAGTCTGGCGATCTTTTTCGACGGACACCGTGCTGGCGGATTGGATCGCCGCCAAGAACATCAACAACGCCAATTGCAGGGGAGCCAGCACCTGAAACAGCGTTGTGCCGAAGCGGGCCATGTCGCCGACATTGCGGATGATTTGAGTTCCATTCAGGATCATCCAGGCCGTTGAAATCAGTAGCAACAATGCCGCCCCATAAACTGTGCGCAGGATATACATCCTGGGCCGACGGGGCGTCACGACGACTTCTCTCGAAAAAACAGGGCCCGCTAACAACTAACCAACTCCCAATGGCCAATTTACAGATGCCAAACCGAACATAAGAAAGATTATCGGACGTTGCCCATTCCTATCTTCCAGGATTGCAGTTGTCCCAACGGCACCTTGTCTTGCATGGTTCACGGTCGATCTTCCGAGGTTATTTCGGTGGCTGCCGTATCGAGAAACCTCCCCATGATGCGGAACTTTCCGTAACGATTGTCCAACAACTCATCCACGGGTTGAGCCGTCAATGCGGTGAGTTGCCGTTTGAGATAGCCGCGCAGGTCCACGGCCATCCGATGCGGGTCTCGATGCGCGCCCCCCAACGGTTCCGGGATCACGTCATCGACGACTCCCAGTCCCGGCAAATCGCGGGACGTGAACCGCAACGCTTCGGCGGCCCGCGGCGCATGTTCGTGACTCTTCCACAATATGCCGGCGCAACCCTCTGGGCTGATCACGGAATAATACGAATATTGCAACATGGCGACTCGATCGCCGACGCCAATTCCCAGTGCCCCGCCGCTGCCCCCTTCCCCGATCACCACGCAGACAATCGGTGTCCGCAATCGAGACATCTCAAACATGTTTTCCGCGATGACCTGGGCTTGCCCGCGCTCCTCAGCGCCAATTCCCGGATAGGCTCCGGGCGTATCGATCAAGCACACGATAGGCAACCCAAACTTCTCGGCGACTTTCATCTTACTCATCGCCTTGCGGTAACCTTCCGGATGGGCGCAGCCAAAATAGTTCTCCGTCCGTTCCTTGAGATTCCGCCCTTTTTGATGTCCCACGACCATAATTTTCAAAGCGTCGAGCCGCGCAAACCCTGTGCGGATCGCGCGGTCATCGCCGAACTTTCTGTCACCATGCAGTTCTACAAACTCATCGAACACCAAGGAAATGTAATCCGTCGAATGCGGGCGATTCTTGTGTCGCGCGACTTGCACAATCTGCCAGGCCGTCAAGTTGTCATAGATCTCGCGCGTGACGCGCACCAGTTCCTGGCGCAATTGGCGGACTCGCTCCATATGCTCCGGCGAATCGTCTGGGGCTTGCTCCAAGCGATTCAATTCGGATTCGAGATCCGCCATCGGTTGTTCAAATGCTAAGTAGTCCATACACCCTTTGCTCGAAGAGTCACTCGTTCAGTGCATGTCGGCGGCGAGTTCCAGCGCGGTAAATCTGAACACGCTCAAACTCTAACAAGAAATCGCGCATCGATGCGGGACGCCCTTCTGGTTTCTTGGAAAGCATCCGCGTCACCAACGCGGCAAACTCGGCGGTGATTCGATTGTCCGCTGCCTGCAAGGACGACACGGGGGCCTTCAAATGCTTGTTCAACAGATCATCCGCATTGACGGCAGTAAATGGCAACTTGCCCGACGACAGTTCATACAACACACATCCGAAAGAGTAAATATCCGCCCGCGCGTCAAGTTTTTGGTGGCGTATCTGTTCAGGCGAAATATAACTTCGCGTTCCGCGCACTACCTTCTGTCGCGTACCAAATAAACTAAACCCAGTTTTGAGCTTCTGAGCAATGGCAAAATCGATCAATTTCAAGTTGGCCTGCTCATCAGCCAAAAAATTGTCGGGCTTGACGTCACAGTGGATCCAACCTCGCTCGTGCATATGGGCCAGCGCGTCGGCGCTGCGCCGAACAATTTGTGGCAAATTGATTTCCACAAACTCAGGCCGATCCCGCAATTCCAACTTCAAATTACGAGCATTGAACAACTGCATCGAGATGAAGGGAATGCCGTATTCGTGGTGGTAACCGTAAACCTTGATGACATTCGGGTGGTCCATCGATTGAGCGACCAGCGTTTCGTGCTTTAACTGCTCAATCTGCTCTTTGTCCTTGGCAAACTCTTTATGCAGGATCTTCAGAGCAACCCGTTCCTTCTCGCCTTCCCGAATGGCCTCCCATACCTGCGTGGTATTTCCCGTCCGGATCAGCCGGATCATCTGAAAAGGCCCAATAAAATCTCTGCCGCCTGCCACGTGAAATACTTTCCCTACTCGAAACAGTTCATCTTCAACCGCGTCCAGTTTACAGGTTTTTCCCGTTTTTCGGCAGTCGGCTTGATTCGACGTAACCGTTCACGACATTGTAGAACTATTGTCCTCAATTGTTCGAAACCCTAGATTGAGCTTACCATGGCCGCATGATGAACCAATGAGGACGATGGTTCTACATTTACGCCTTTCCCCCAGATTCCGTGAACGGCTACGGTTCGACTTCAATCACAGACTGGCGGGCGGACACGCGACCCTATCCGTGAGAATCTGGGCCTCCTATTTACGATTCCGGCGGGTATCGCACTTCCACCAAAAACAAGCCGTGAGGTGGAGCCGTGGGGCCCGCTAACTGGCGATCCCGT
Source organism: Pirellulaceae bacterium (assembly GCA_035327685.1). Lineage (GTDB taxonomy): Bacteria > Planctomycetota > Planctomycetia > Pirellulales > Pirellulaceae > BJ22. Next base: position 2,937 of record DAOLCX010000237.1, read on the forward strand.
CCTTCCAACACAGTTCGCATCCACTCCACGGGTTGCTTGCCCCGCCCCACCAGTACCAACGAACCCGCAATGGCCCGAACCATGTTGTACAGAAATCCATCGGCAGTAATCTGAATGTCATAGTACTCATACGCACCTTGTCGGCAACCTTGGACCGAAAGCTGGCTCACCGTCCGCACCGTACACTTGCGAGTGGAACCCACCGTTTGGAAGCTGGCAAAATCGAACGTCCCTACCAGACTTGCGGCAGCCAACTGCATCGATGCCAAATCGAGAGTATGTGGCACAAACCAACGGTACCGCCGACTAAACACATCCAACAAACGGCCGGCTTGAACTTGGTACCGGTAAGTCTTATTGACGGCGTCGCGAATCGCATGAAAACCGACAGGTGCCTCGGCGACATCCAGGATTTCAATATCGCGAGGCAAATGAGCATTCAGCGCGCGGACTAGTGTAGGACCGGGCAACGCATTGCGCGTGCGCAGGCTGCAGACTTGCCCCAGGGCATGAACTCCAGCATCGGTCCTGCCGCTGGCTTGAACCCGTACGTACTCGCCAGTTACCTTGCGCCATGCGGTCTCCAAACACTGTTGGATGGACAATCCATTCTCTTGCCATTGCCAGCCGACGTAGGCCGCACCATCGTAGGCCAAAGTCAATTTCAAGAAACGCATGGCAAACGTTTGTTGGCCGCAATCAGTTCAGCGATCTGCACGGCGTTGGTGGCGGCGCCTTTTCTCAAATTGTCGCTGACACACCAAAAACTCAGCGCTTGAGGCCGGTACAAATCCTGTCGGATTCTCCCCACCACGACGTCGTCCCGGCCAGAAACTGTCATGGGCATCGGATAGTGATTCTCCAACAAATCGTCCCAGACCGTGATCCCCGGAGCAGCCGCCAGAATCTCGCGGGCCTCTTCAGCCGCAATGGCTCGCGAACATTCGATATAAATCGATTCACTGTGGCAGTTGACTACCGGCACCCTCACGCACGTCGGGCAGACTTCGATGGTATCGTCCTCCAGGATCTTGTGCGTTTCGTAAACCATCTTCATTTCTTCGGAAGTGTAACCGGCTTGTTTAGGTGAACCGATCTGAGGAATTAAATTGAATGCCAAAGGCTGAACAAACGTCTCGTATCGATGGGAATGTCCTTGCAACGCTTGCCGCGTCCCCTGCTCCAGGTCGCGCTGGCCTGCCACGCCTGCTCCGCTGGCAGCTTGATACGTGGCTACCACCACGCGTTTGATTCCCACCGCCCGGTGGAGCGGTTTCAAACAGACCACCAATTGCGTCGTCGAGCAGTTCGGACTGGCAATGATACCCGCAGAGCGCTCGATTGCATGAGGATTGACCTCTGGGACCACCAACGGTACCTCCGGTCGCATCCGATGGAAAGCGCTTTCATCGACCACGACCGCACCGCGCTCAACGGCCCACGGCACAAACTCGCCCGCGACTTCATCCGGAGTACTGGCGATCACCAGGTCGATCCCGTCAAATACCCAGGGACTCAGGGCCTCAACTTGTAATGTTTGATCTCCCCAACGTATCGATTGCCCAGCCGATCGCGCCGATGCGATCGGTTTCAGTGACGTGCAAGGAAATTTCCGCTCGGCCAACAGCTTCAGCACCAATTGTCCGACGGCGCCGGTAGCGCCGACCACGGCAACATTGTATTTCACAAACTACTCCTTAATCTCATTGGATTCAACATTCGACGTTTCTTTCTGGCCCGCACGGCCTGACCGGTTCACGCGAGGTGGCACCGGGTCAAAGCCATAAGTTCCCCAGGGTTGGCAACGCAGCAATCGGCGGACGGTCAACCAGATGCCCCGCCACGCGCCATGGGTTCGCAGTGCCTCGATGGCATACTCCGAACACGTCGGTTGATGTCGGCACAACCCGCGGCCGCCGTTGAGGATTCGCAACAACGGACCCAACGAAATCTGATACGCACGGACACCTAAGATCAACAAATATCGCACATCCAACGGCGCGGAATACAACACGCCGACGAGTAATCGGGAACCACCATCGCTTCTTCGGCGGTCGGGAACGGATCAGGGATGGGAATGTCCACTTCCTCCGCTGCCAACCATTGGCAACAGCGTTGCAATAAACAACGAAAACCCACGCAGCGAAACGCGCGCGTGTCCTGTTGACCGCTCCACAAATGTCCCGGCAAAAAGGTCAACACTTTGCCATTTCCGTAAGGAACCCACCAGACCATCGGTTCGTGCCAGCCAGTCCCTCCAGAATTTCGCGAACTGAGCGCCGTTGCTAACAAGTTCAAGTTCCCCACGGGTCCGCGCTGGCCATGATACAACTCATCGTGAGCGTGGAGCCACGACAGGGGCAAGTCGCGGAATA
>DAOLCX010000238.1:0-5307 GCA_035327685.1 Pirellulaceae bacterium
GTAAACAAGGCATCTTCAATGTTCGAATGAACCAGGCTGCCAGGCGACGTCCAATCGTGCTGGCCGCCAGCGGATGCGGTAATTCCGTGTGACGAACGGATGGCTACGGCAGACAAGGAAGCTCCAAAGACCACTTCATTTCCCATTTTGACGATGGCGTCGTAGGCCGCGTCGCGAGAATCGAACCTGGAAAAGATCACGGCCAACTCTTCCCAGCGCACCCGCGCTTTGGTCGTAAACGTCTCAATGTGTTGTTGATAATAGCGCAGCATTTCCTGATGGGTGATCTCCGGATCGATATTCAGTTTTTGCATGTTGAAATAGCGAGCAATTTGATCTTCGGCCCAGCGTTGTCGGAACGCGCGCAGCGATGTGCCCTGGGCGCGAAACTGCGCATCGAGATCGAGCGCTGACCTGAGATTACTCTTTTCCAACATTTTCGGAAGCATCCGTTCGTCAAAGTCTTTTTCTGCCTGTTCGACAATTTTGGGCCAGGAAGCGCCGTCGGGAAGCTGTTGCTTGGCGTAAACATGCAACAGCTTTTGCTCGACGTATTTGGGAGTCAAAGCGCGGATCACGTTTGGCATTTCGCGCTGGCGAATTTCAGCCGGGGCCTGCGGCATGAAACTCTCGATGATCTGATGAGCCTCAAATGCCATATCGGCAAAAAAAATCGGCTCACCGCCGACAATCGCGATGACTTGCCCCGGTTCAAAAGGCCGTGCATCCGGGGAGGGAGGCTGATGGGCAGAAGCTGTATCGCGATTGCTGGCCGATGTCGCCGGTTCCACTCGCTTGGGCGGCGACTGAGGGGATGTTTGCTGCGCCGGACGAAAGTATGGGTCCGGTTTGGGTTCAATCACTTGCGCGTTGCCGGCCAAAGGCCACGCCAACCACATGGCAGCCAGGATCGATAACAATTGGAAGGAAAAAAAGGTTTTCACGGTTACCCATTCCCGAACTTTTCGGCGAAAATCGACGCAGATTCGCGGCGAAGATTAGTTGACTAGTTGCCAGCACGCAAGATCGATTTGACAAGCGCCAGCATCCGGTTGGGGTCCGTGGCGCGCGATTTAAGTGTCACATAGGCCGTCTGGTTTTCAGCAATTCGCATGATACCTCGCAAGTTCTTACTGAGCTGCTCAATGCGGTTGCGGTCGGCAAACTCGAACGCCAGATACCGATCATCGATAAAAATCGATTTGATCTGCCACAGGGCAGCTTCGAGTTTGACCTCCATCGCCGCTAGCATTCGCTTTGCCGGCGGCGGCAGACTGCCAAAACGATCCTGCAGTTCTCTGGACAGTTCTTCCAATTGACTGAAGTCCTCGACTCTCCCCAGGCGCCGATAGATGTCAATTTTGTGGCGTCGATCGGGCACGAACTCGTCCGGCAAATAGGCTTCAATGGGCAAGTCCAAATCGACATCCAGGGCCAGCTTCACCGGTTTGCGCTGCAATTCGCGCACGGCTTTTTCCAGTAACTGGCAATACAACTCATAGCCGACGGTGGCAATGTGTCCGCTTTGCTCCATGCCCAACAAGTTCCCAGCACCGCGAATTTCCAAATCCCGCATGGCGATGGCGAAGCCAGCCCCCATTTCCGAATAGGCCTCGATGGCGTGCAGTCGTTTCTTGGCGTTGTTATTGAGTTCCCGATTTGGATGTAGCAGCAAGAAACAGTAGGCCTGAAAGCGATCGCGGCCAACCCGCCCTCGCAGTTGATGCAAGTCCGCCAGCCCGTAGCGGTCGGCTTCATTGATGAAAATGGTATTGGCACTGGGTATATCCAATCCGCTTTCGATAATCGTCGTCGCCAACAAGATTTCGAAACCCCCGGCGACAAAATCCGTCATGACTTCCTCGATTTCGTGTTCTGGCAATTGGCCGTGCACGATTCCGACTCGTGCTTCGGGGACGATCGAGTTCAAGTGTTGACGCACTGAGGCAATATCCTCGATGCGGTTTTGTACGAAGAAGACCTGGCCGCCGCGGTTGAGTTCCTGCAATATTCCTTCGCGGATTAATTCGGGATCGAACCGCGTGACCTTCGTCCGCACCGGCAAACGATTGTCGGGTGGCGTTTCCAAATTGGAAATGTCGCGCACCCCGACTAACGACAAATGCAACGTTCTCGGAATCGGGGTGGCCGACATGGTCAACACATCGACACTATGGCGCAGCTTTTTAAGACGGTCCTTGTGTTCAACTCCGAAACGTTGCTCTTCATCCACGATGGCCAATCCCAAATTGCAGAATGCAACATCCGAGGAGACCAACCGGTGAGTCCCGATGCAAATATCGATATCGCCGACGCGCAACGCTTCAATCGTCTCCCGTTGTTGCCGGGCCGTGGCGAAACGGCTCAACCGCCCGACTTTGATGGGAAACTCCGCCATCCGCTCGCGAAAGGTGCGGTAATGTTGTTCGGCCAACACCGTGGTGGGGACCAATACGGCCACCTGGTATCCATTCTCGACTGCTTTGAAGGCCGCGCGCATGGCGACCTCCGTTTTGCCATAACCGACATCGCCACACAGCAGTCGGTCCATTGGCTTGGGCTGCTGCATGTCCTCTTTGATGGCTTTGATGGCGGTCATTTGGTCGGGAGTCTCGCGGAAAGGAAAAGCCTGCTCGAATTCATGTTGCCAGTGCGTGTCCACACCAAATGCAATGCCGGGACGCGAGGAGCGTATGGCCTGCATCTCCAGCATCTCTTTGGCCAGTTCAGCCACCGCTTCTGCAGCAGCCTGTTTTTGCCGTTCCCAGCGAGAACCGCCGACTTTGGCCAATTGTGGACGAGACTTCGCTCCGCCCACATATTTCTGTATCAAATCGATTTTGGTCGTGGGGACATAAATCCGCGTCCCCCCGAAAAACTCCAGTTCCAGATGTTCGGCGCGCTGACCATTGCGATCCAATATGTCCAATCCCCGAAAACGCCCAATGCCGTGTTCGAGATGAACCACTAAATCTCCTTCTCGCAGATCGGTAAAGGAGTCAATGGCCTTGCTCAGACGCCTCGTTCGACTGCGACGCAACTCGCCTCGATGGAACATCTGGTCGCATCCCAACACCGCTTGTCGCTGGCCAACTAGCCGAAACGACTGGTGGACACATCCGACGGCAAAATGGAGTCTTCCGCTCTGTGCCGTTTGAGTTCCACTGAGAATTTCTCGAACCCGATCAAGCTCACCGGCAACACGCGTCACGATATGGACATCCGCGTTTACTCCCCATTGATCGATGGCCATGCGCAATTCGGCAATGTCTGCTCCGAAATCGCGGATTTCTTCGGCGCGCATCGACCAATGGTTATCAAAACGGGCCGACGCCAGTCGATAAACCAAGGCCTGCGGGTACACAGACAGTTGCTGGCGAAGATCGTCATAAGTCAACAAGTGTCGCTTTTTTTGGCCTCGATCGAGATATTGAAAAGCCTGACGTTGAGTTTCTTCCGGTTCCAACAACAATACGATCGTGTCGGGAGAAAAGTAGTCGCGCCAAGTTCCCACCTCTGTAGATTCGGCCGTCGGCATGGAAAGTTCGATCTGACTGATGTCCGCGGCGCTCCGTTGTGTGGCGACATCGAATTGACGCAAAGACTCGATCTGGTCATCAAACAATTCGACGCGAACGGCGGAACTCCATTCGGGCGCATAGACATCCAGAATTCCGCCGCGCAGGCTGTATTCACCAGCTTTTTCGACGGTGGGGCGGCGCTCAAAGCCACTCCGGTCGAGCCATTCGACCAGGTCCTGGATTTCAATCGACTGGCCATGCCGGATGGAACGCGATTGTTCCAACAGCCAACCCGGTGATGGGACATCTTGTAACAAAGCTTGGATGCTGGCGATGACAACTGGGGGCGCTTGTTCCCGTGCTAGACGCTTGAGTGTCACCAGACGGTCGTTGAGGTCTTGATCATTGGCTGCATCGGTCAAAACGGACAGGGAGGCGGCAGCCAGCGTTTCGAACTGCTCCCGATTCAGGTAAGTTTCCAGATCGTCAGCTACTTGGTCCTGGTGGCGTGCGTCGGCAGTGACAACCAGCAGCGGGCGCCGCAACGATGTCAACGCGGCGACTACCAGCGCGCACCCTGAGCCGTGGACTTCGTCGAAGGTCGTCGGTTGGCCTGCTGCCAACGCGGCGACCGCCCGTGCGAAGTCTGGTTCGACAGCCAGGTTTTGCGGCAGTAAACGGATCGTGCGTTCGACCCCTGCCGGCGGTGACTCCAGCACCATAGTCGTGTATTCTAGCCCAAATGGGGTGGGAAAGATACGTCGAGTTCAGTGCCAAGGGGCGGGAGTCTAGTTCGAAGCAGCGGTGTGCCGCTTGCCGCGGGGTCACCGATTGAACGCATGACTCGATGGTGCCTTCCAACCCTTTCCTTAGCCAAACATTGGCTAGCGTTCTTGTCTTCGGTCCATTTCGTGCTTTACAATCCGCACTCGTTCCCGGAAGGGAACGTCGAACTGGTGGAAGCGTGGCAAGGTGTTGTTTCAATCAATTTCGAGGTGAGTCGGTCGCATGAGTACGGCTAGTAAACGATCCGCGCAATATCAAACGGAACAAGTCTTCGGGCATCCAGCCGGATTGTTCACGTTGTTCTTTGCTGAAATGTGGGAGCGATTCTGCTATTACGGCATGCGCGCGATATTGATCTTCTACATGCTCAAAGGCTTTCTCAGCCTGGTGGACAGTGCCGCCTACACCATTTATGGAGCCTATACGGCGCTGGTTTACATGACGCCGTTTTTTGGTGGCATGTTGGCCGATCGATTGCTGGGCAAACGGCGGGCTGTGATTTTGGGTGGATTGTTAATGGCCACCGGGCAAGCTGTATTGATGCTACCCAACCAGTTGACCTTTTTTCTGGGACTGGGTTTGCTGATTGTCGGGAATGGATTTTTCAAGCCGAACATTTCGACCATGGTGGGGACGTTATATCCGGCGTTGAGTACCAAACGGGATGGCGGATTCACGATTTTCTATATGGGGATCAATTTGGGAGCTGCCATGGCACCGTTGCTTTGCGGCTTTGTCGGTGAGCGTTATGGATGGCATTACGGTTTTGGAATGGCCACTTTAGGCATGTTGTTGGGGCTGGTGACTTTTTTCGCGCCGCGGTTGATTGCCATGCTGCTGATCGGCGTCGGCGCGTTAGTGGGTATTTTCGCGTTGATTCGGTTTCAGCCGGGCGACTTTTTCTCGATGGCGGTGAACTATTTTATTGCTGCGGCATTATTGGCCTCGGCAACTGCAGCTTTGATCGCGGTATCGCGCGGCGGCCTGCCTGGTTGGGCCG
>DAOLCX010000239.1:0-5299 GCA_035327685.1 Pirellulaceae bacterium
ACCCTTGTACAACGGATAAACGGCGATGGCGGCGGCGCGAAGTCCATAGACTTCGCCATAACTGGGCAACACCGGTTTGCCGGCGAAGCCGCGCAACGTCAAGCCGTTGGCTTGCGGATGACCGGATAAGAGCGCGGTTGCTTGACGAACAAATTCCGCGGCGACTTCCGCGGCCCGGCGGCTGGCTTCATTCCGCGCCAAGGGCACAAGAGGCGGGACACCTGTCGTTTGTGGATCGGTATCGTCGATATCGCCAGCCAGTCCTGGTCCTCGGAAAACGACGACAAAGCGATGTTCTTTGACAGGTCGGACAATGACTTCCACGCCCTCGATACGAACGTCATTTAGACTAAGTGCCAGGGGAGCGCTCTCAGCCGACGCGATGCGACCCGCGCGGCGATCGGCAATCATGCCTTGGTTGTCCAATGTGCAAAAATTGCCGCGGGCAGCCACATCGCCGTCTTGCAAATCGAGATCAATCCCCGTAGCTTCCAACGCGCCGCGACCGATGCGATAGCAAAGTGGGTCGTAACCAAAGAGCGCCAAATGCCCTGGACCGCTTCCTGGGCTGATTCCGGGGGCGACCGGAATACTGCCGCCTTGGATGCCGCGACGGGCTAAGGCATCCAAGTAAGGTGTCCGCGCGGTTTCCAATTCGGTTTTTCCGCCGGGTGCCAGGGGCAAACCTCCCAAACCATCGGCGACAAGCATGACGATTTTTGTCGAGTTGGATTGTTGCAGCTCCCGAGTCAATTCGTGAATGTCCATAACTTTGTCTATAGGTTAAACCAACTGATAACGAAAACCGGATCCGCTCATTTAACGTGGTACGCATACTTTCGGCCGCGGCGCATGATGACCAGTCCGCCAATGATCAAAATGCCTCCCACGATTTGCGCGGTTAAGGGTTGTTCGCGCAACAGGAGCCAACCGCCCAACACAGCCGCCAGCGTCACGAGGTTTTGATAAACCGCGGCGTGGGATCCGCCCAGGCGACGGACACCGATATGCCAGGTCACATAGGCCAATCCTGTGGAGAATATTCCCGAATATGCAACGGCCAACAGGATTTTCCAACGCATCAACGTTTCCCAGGCGGGGTTCAAATATGGCCAGGCGATGGCCAAATGAATGGGGGCGGTGAGCACACCCGACCAAAAAGCCAATTGCAAAGGGGTGATCCGTTCGAGAACGCGACGGCTGATCACTGTCCCCGCTGCCCAGCACAGGGCCGCTGACATCATCATCAGGTTACCCCAGAAGAAGGTCGTCGAAAGGTCGATTCCTTGTCGAGCGTTGATGACCCAGACGGTGCCGATGAATGTGATCCCCAGCCCCCACCAAGTCACCCGGGGCAATCGCTCGCGCAGCGCGAAAAATGAGATCATCGCCGTCCACATGGGCATCGTCGATAATAGCAAGGCTGAATTGGCGGCGGTCGTTCGCGAGATACCAAAGATGAACAACAATTGATAAATCAAACCGGTCAACAAGATGAACGACCAAAAGCTGACTGAGGCGATCAAAGGGCGTCGATTGACTGTCGGAACTCCGCCGCGTGTGCGGCCGCTCAACCACCGTCGTTCGAGCGCGGCGCAACCAGCCAGCGTGATGGCCGCCAGCACCAACCGGACACCGTTGAACACAAACGGTTCAAGTTCGCCCACGACATATTTGGAGAGCGGGATATTGACACCCCACATCACGGCGGTGGCGATCAAGCAGGCGTCGGCAACCCAGCGGTTGGTTGCCCCTTGCGCAGCGCGTGCGTCTTCGCTGGCCACGGCTGTTTGGGGTGACTCAAGACCGGTGACTACGGGCACAGTCGAAGTTCTGACCGAATCGGCGGATTTGTCCAAGGCTCGGTGATCCTTACGCTCATTGCCTGTCCCCAAATTCGTTTGCCAGACGGGAAGAGGAAAACGAGCAAATTATCAGCAAACCACGGCGGAATACAAGCCCGAAGCGCGAACCAAGGGCGAGTTCACTTGCCTGCGCTGCGGATTTGTCTTCTCACCGCCCCTGGTCCAGGCACCTGTTTGGGCAGGATCTATTTGCGACCCGATTCAGATTGTATTTGATTGGCTAACATGTCGCGAAGCGCGGATGCCGCTCGCCGATACAAAAACAGACCCTGGTGCTGCAACGCTCCATTGAGGATTTCCAAGGCTTTATCGTACTCGGCACGTGAGCTCAAAAACCGAGCGAAGATGAAGCCGACTTCTGGTGTAAGCTGCCCGGCCTGTCCAGCGCGGTTCAGCCACCCGCCGGCCTGTTCGAGATTCCCCTGTTTCCAATACACCAATCCCAGGATCGCACATGCCACGGCGTTATTCGGCTGTCGCTGAACGTTCATTTGAGCTTGCCTGAGGGCCTGGGCAACCTTGTCGGCTCGATCGCTTTCGACTAAGGCCAAGGCCAACAAATTGGCGACCTCGAAGTTCTGAGGATCGCTCTGATACAATTCGGCGAACAAGGCTTCCGCCTCGGCGTAGCGTTCTTCGGCAAACGCCAGTTTTCCCTTGAGCAAATTGACGGCAGGCAATACGCCGAATTCTTTCTCAACCGCTGCAATGGACTGATTCGCCAAATCGAACTTTTCACGGTTGACCATGAAGTCGATGTATTCCAATGCGACCCGGCTATCCCCAACGTATTTGGTTTGAGCGCGACTCAGCCAGACTTCCGCTTCTTGCATGGCGCCGCGCCGAGCAAATAAGGTGGCCAGCATGATTTCGGGTACATGCGCTTCGGGGACCATGCGGCGAAATTCCGCCAGGTGGACCAACGCTTCGTCCAAGTTTTCCAGTTCAAAAGCGATCTCTGCCAGTCGCAAAGGGACGCGCGGCAGGTCACCTTTTAGTTGCGCAAGCTGGCTCAACGCCCGGCGGGCATTGCTGAAGTCACGTCGCAAGATCATCAAATCGGCATGCGCGTCATAGTAGGCTGTCAGAAAATGTTGTCGCTGCAATTCTGACCAACTCCCAGCGTCGATCAGTTGTTTCGATTTGTCCAGCAACACCAGCGCATCGGTGCGCCGTTGCTGCGAGATCGCCACGCGGGCGAACGCGTTATAAATCGTGGGGAGCCCAGGGTTGACCAGCGCCGCATCTTCCAGATGTTGCATGCCATCGACCGCGTTGCCAACGGCAAAATACATGGCGGCCAACATCAATGGGATGGGAGGAGATTCCGCATTCACTTTGCGAAAGCGCTCTAACCAATCCATCGCGTCGCGTTCGGAACCGTCAATAAAGGCAGATACGGCCTGGCGGATCAAGTTTTCATGCTCGGCGTTGGCGCCCAAATCTCCGGGCGTGAGGTTGTCGATCTCAGAAACCAGGAACTTGATGATCTGCTGGCGATCTTCTGCAGAGGGGGCATCTTGTGGTGTCCCCAGAAATCCCAATTCCTCACCCTGGAGCGCAAGACAGGTACGGTCGCTCCACAGAAAAACGAAACAGCCCAGCGCACAGCCGAATGTCAGGGCCAACCAGGTAACCCGGTTTCGTTGAACAGGTGTTCGAGACATTTAATTAGTTCCTTCGCAGGGTCACAATTTCAGTTTCTTGCACAATTCGCATGGTTGCCATCGATTGATTGAGGACATAGAAATGGAGTCCAGGCACTCCGCAGTCAATCAACTCTCGCGTTTGTTCCACGGCCCATTCGATACCAACTTCGAATTGCCAGGCGGGGTCATCTCGTTCCGCCAGGCGTTGCTCCAAAGGCCTGGGGAGCTTCGCGCCACACATCGACGTCAAGCGGTGGATTTGTTGCAGGTTGGTGATCGGCAACAGGCCCGGCACAATGGGGCAACTGATACCAATCGCCCTGCAACGTTCGCAAAAGCGAAAGTAATCCTCGTTATTGTAAAACAATTGTGTGATAATCGCATCGGCCCCCGCCTCCACTTTTCGTTTCAAATTCAACAAGTCCGATTGGGGGTCCGGAGCTTCGCGGTGGGTTTCTGGATAACCGGCTACAAACACGCCAAAGTTCGGGAATTCGCGGCGAATCATCGCCACTAATTCATTGGCATATTGCAGTCCCCCAGCGACTGGTTGAAACCCAGTGGTCCCCTGCGGTGGATCTCCTCGCAACGCCACAATGTCATCAATACCTTGGGTCGAGGCTTGTTGCAGGTAATCGCGCAGTTCCTCAATCGAACGGCCGACAACCGTTAAATGAGAGGCCACTGGCAGGCCAAATCGCTTCTTGATCCGAGTCACGATCTCCAACGTCTTGGCTTGCGACGAACCGCCAGCTCCGTATGTGCAAGTGATAAAGTCGGGATCCATCTGGACCAACAACTCCACCTGTTCATCAAGCTTCTCTTGGCCAGCCAAGGTTTTGGGGGGAAACAACTCGAAGGAAATCGTCAGTCTGCCCGATCGGTAGTGTCTTTGCGCTGTCTGAAATGCCATCATCGTCTGTCAAAACCCAATTCCACATGTTTGTCGCCATGTTACACTGAAAGATGCACTTTGGGGACGGCGGGAGTCCCGCATGATACGTGACCAGAGGAACACGTCAAAAAGTTTCCGTTTTTGGGAGCTACACACTGGCTGAAATTCGGCCAAAAAAAGGTTCAATAACCGGTCCATGGGAACCGCCGAAATCCTGTCAGTGCCGCCCATGTCGCGGAGTAGCGTTGACCATTGGCATCATCATTGAGAGGTCGGAAATCGTCCTCCGATGAAAGCCACGACCACCATTGTCACATTCAACAAACTGGGTACTGCGACTATGAACTTGGATACGCAAGTGTCGGCGAATAGGGGCGTTCATTCCGAACAAGAGCTTGAATCATCTCAACCGCTCCTCATGCCGGCTTTGCTGTTGTTCGTGGGGAGTGGAGCTGCGGCATTGATTTACGAAGTCGTGTGGTTTCAGTTGCTGCAATTCGTAATCGGTTCGTCGTCCTTGTCATTAGGTGTGTTGTTGGCGACGTTTATGGGCGGCATGGGGCTGGGAAGTTGGCTCTACAGCCGCGTCGTGCCTTGCAAATGGCATCCCTTGGCGGTCTATGCCGTATTGGAGTTGTTAATCGGATTGCTGGGTTTGGCGATTGTGTTTTTGATGCCGTTGGCGTCTCGCTGGTACTTGGAGTGGGTACAAGGCCACCAGTCAGGAGTCGCGGTGCGCTGCATTTTGGCCGCTAGTTGTTTGTTGCCTCCTACCTTGTGTATGGGGGCCACGTTGCCGGCGATCGCGCGGTGGATGCAAACGACACCCAGCGGAGTTTCACGGATGGGGTTGTTCTATGCGGCCAATATTGCAGGAGCCGTCTGCGGTT
>DAOLCX010000240.1:0-5297 GCA_035327685.1 Pirellulaceae bacterium
CCCAAACGGACCGCGTCTTGTTGACGTCCAAGCACACGGGTGCCGCAAATCAAATCGTCATTGTCAACCAACTGGCAGATAGCCACGACGGTGCCCCCCGCCCCGATTTCAGCGGCCCCGTTGTGCAACAAGCCACCAATGCGGCCATTGTCTTGGGGTCGGGACCTGGGGCCATCACCGTGGAGTCGGCTTCTAACCAAATCGATGGACTTATTGAAGGCGTCACACTGAATATTACATCAGTGGACGCCAACCAAGACGTGGTGATTACGGTCAGCCGCGATACTGCCAAAGCACAACAAGCCATCCAGGATTTCGTCAGTGAATTCAACTCACTGATGGAATACCTTGACGAACAAACGAAGTACAACACTGCGACACAGACAGCCAGCCCACTTACGGGGCAACGCAGTGTGTCCGTTCTCAAAAATCAACTCCTCACCATGGTTACGGGGAACGTTCCGGGACTGGACTCCAGTCTTAACCGATTTTCGCAAGTGGGCATCACGATCAATGCCAACGGCCGCTTATCGGTCAATTCAACTCGACTGGCTTCCGCCCTCAACGGTCAACTCGATGGCGTCGCGGCAGACAGTGTGGCTCGGCTATTTGGCATGACAGCCTCGATTTCGAATCCTGGTATCGAATTTGTGTTGGGAAGCTCCAGAACGAAAGCTTCGACAAGCCCTTATCAAATCGATATCGTACAAGCCGCCGAACAAGCCGTGATGGCCGCGACAAATGCACTCAATGACCCAATTGTGATTGATGCCACAAATCGGCAATTCGAAATTCAAGTGGACGGGATTCGCAGCGAAACATTGATGTTGGCGGAGGGCACCTACACGCCCAGCGAACTTGCGGAACATCTGCAATCGATCATCAATTCGTCCGCCGTCCTGGGCAATCGAGAAGTGGCAGTTTCTATCGCCGACAACCGAATTCAAATCACTTCTATGTCCTATGGCAGCAATTCGAAGGTTTCCAGTTTTATCGGGACTGCCGCCGCTTTGCTTGGTTTTGTTGGTTCGGAGACAGCTGTCGGCAAAGATGTCGCTGGGTCCTTTATCGTCAATGGTGTTGTCGAACCAGCCACGGGATCTGGGCGGTTGTTAATCGGAAACGTCAATAATCCGAACACTGCCGATTTGCAGGTCCGGGTATTGCTCGACAGCTCCCAAATTCATGGTGGAATTGAAGCCGAACTCTCGCTTACTCGCGGTATTACGTCGCGGATTGATCAATACCTTTCCGATTTTTTGGATTCTGAGAAAGGTACGCTGACCACGGCAAAAGCTAGCTTTGACTCCCAAAATGAGTCGATTAATCAATCTATTGAGCGCGTGAACCAGGTCACAGCGTCCAAACGTGAGTATTTGCTTAAGCAGTTTGCGGCTTTGGAACGAGCGCTGAGTGCGTTGCAAACGACTTCGAGTGTCGTGAGCAGCCAATTGGCCGGACTTCAACGACTTCGATAATCACTATCCTGAATCAACCTCCGGTTATAGGAACTTCGATGGGTACAACGATTGCTGCGTATCAAGCGAATGCCGTCGTCAACGGCTGGACGCGGATCGATATGCTATTGGCCGTCTATGATCGGGCGATTGAAATGACGCGTGCCGCCGCCGCCCAGAGTGATCGCACTCAGCTTCCCTTCTGGGACAAACTGCTGGGTGCGCAAAAATGCGTGTTGGCGCTGCACTCCGGTCTCAAACTGGATGAATGCGAGATTGCCTTCAATGTCGCCCGATTGCTGCACTTTGTCATGTCGCAACTGTGCGAGCACCGTTTTGACGATGCATTGCAGATATTGGAATCCCTGCGCAGCAGTTTCGAAGCGATTCGCGACGAGTCCAACGAGTTAGAAAGACTGGGAAAGATCCCGCCAGTGACATCAACCAGCGATGTCCTGGCCATCGCTTGACCGCGAAAGGTGTCCTGACTCGATACACCTTTTCGAAGGAAAGTCAGATGAATACTCCCACAACGAATAACCCGCCATTCTCCATTGACCGTTTTACCGCCAGCAAACGGCTGTTGACGCTACCCGAAGTTGCCACCCGCTTAGTGATGATTGCGCAACAAGCTGAACCGGATTTGGATGAAGCAGCCCGGGTCATCCGCACGGACCCGGCAATCAGCGCCAAAATCTTGAAGACCGCAAATTCGGCCTTATTTGCGTTTCGAAACAAGTCCGAGACGATCGAAGATGCGTTGCCCCAACTGGGAATGTCCATGCTGCGCACTTTGATTCTCAGTTTTCATTTGGCGCGGCACAACACTCCGCAAGTCGAACTGCGACCTGTATTGCGCGAGTATTGGCGGAGCTCTCTCACTCAAGCCACGCTGGCAGAAATGTTAGCCGAGCGATTCGATGGCGTTGACCCTTCCACTTACTTTTTGGCAGCGTTACTGCAAGATATTGGCATTTTGGCGATGATGTCTGAAGCTCCGCAAGACTACCTGAACCACGTGCTGGACCGCGCCCGGTTTCCACGGGTCGTATCGGCGGAGCGCAACCACTTCGGTTTCAGCCATATCGACGTTTCCTGCGCCATGCTGGAACAATGGGGATTGCGCGACCAGTTCTGCCATGGTATTCGGCATCACCACGATCAGATTGTCCCTGCCGACCAAACCGACTCCTGCCGGTTAGCCGTGATATTGGCAGCTGCCAGCCAAGGCGCCGAGATGTTGTTGTCCTATCGCGACAAGTCACCGAACTCTACGGTTCCTGAATGGGCCAACTTCTTGGAAACTCGTCTGGAATTGAACGAATCGCAAGCTGCGGAGATCATCGACCAGGTCACGCACCGTGTCCGCGAGTATTCTGACCTGTTTACCTTTGACATCGGAGAGCGCGTCTGCCCTGATCGAGCCATTGCAGAAGCCAAAGAACTTTTGGAAGAAATCGCTTTGCGCAATCAACTCGAATTAGCTCAAGAGGTCAAGCTTCGGAAACGGTCCATTGACGAGGAGCAGTTATACCGCGACTGCTTGACCGGCCTTTACAACCGCCGTTTTTTGAATGACAAATTGATTCATCACTTCATGGCCGCCGTCGATCGTCGGTCTCCAGTGGGATTGTTGTTCATCGACATTGACAGGTTTAAGCGCATCAATGACAACCATGGGCACGCCGTTGGTGATCAAGCCATCCGCCACGTGGCAGATGGCTTACGCAGGACACTGCGCCATCACGATATCGCTATTCGATTAGGTGGTGACGAATTCCTGGTGATGATTTGTGATGTGCAGCAGGCCCCCTTCCAACGCATTGTCAATCGCATCGGGCGCGATGAGGTTTCGCTGGCAATCGCTGAGACATCGCAAATCGACATCTCGTTGAGTATCGGTTGTGTCTATTATTTGCCACAGGCCGATACGGTTCCGGATCTCAATGGTCTCATCGATCGCGCCGACCAGGCCATGTACCATTCGAAACGACAAGGCGGCGGTTGTTCGACGTTGTATGTTGCCGACCACGGTCACAAGACCTTGGAAACTGCAACGTGTTAACCACAACGAACAGCGGACGGAAGTCATTTGTTAAATGCCCCCCGCCCTCGTTTTATAGCCGTTCACGAAATGTCGGATGCGTGGAGCAAGTCGTCCGATAAAACACGCTAGGCCGCTTAAATCTTTCAACGACGCTCGCAGGCTCTCGATTTACAATTAGACGACTTGCGGAACAACCAGAACCAGGGTTGGCCATCAATTCCGTGAACGGTCAACCTTTTTTCAGGCCGCACTCTGCTCCAGTCGGCGAATGAAACTGAGAATTTCCGCGACGGCTTGGAATAGTTCGTAGGGAATCTCTTGCCCCACTTTGACGTTGGCGTAGAGATAACGGGCGACGTCTTTACGTTCGACAATCGCCACGGAATGCTCTTTGGCCTTGGCGATGATTTGCTGAGCCAGATAATCAGCACCCTTGGCAACCACCACGGGCGCCGGTGTCTGGTCGGGCTCATACCGTAAAGCGACCGCAAAGTGAGTCGGATTGGTGACGACGACAGTAGCTGTGGGGACCGCATTGATCATTCGCTTCTTGCTCAGTTCGTTAGCCACCCGTTTGATACGCGCCTTGATCTGTGGGTCGCCGTCCATTTCCTTGAACTCGTCGCGGAGTTCTTGATTGGTCATGCGCAATTCTTGCCGTTGTTTCCACCATTGGAATCCGTAATCGCCAAGTCCGACAAACACCATCAAGGCGCTGGCCAAGAGCCCTATGGCCAAAACCAGACTCCCACCAATCGTAACTGCCTGTTCCAAAGTAGATTGCCCGGATGCCGCCACGTCTCCCAACTGGGAACGGGTCAACCAGACCGCGGCTGCTACAATACAAGCCGCCTTGGCGAGCGAGACCAGACCTTTGACCACGGCACGCATTGAAAAGAGGCGTTTCATACCGGTCATGGGGCTCAGCTTTTTCCAATTCAATCTTAAGGGTTTTGTCGTTAGATTAAAACGCGTTTGCAAAAACGCCGAAGCAAGAATCACTACAGTGATCGGGACGATCAGCGCTCCCAATGCCAATGCTGCCTGTCCCACATCACGGCGGATGGCCAGCAGAATCGATTCTGGGTACAACATCATCGGCTCAAAGAATGTCAGCCTTTCTCTCACTATGCCTTTCAGCACTGACATAAACCAGGCGCCGAATACCAGAAAAAACACGACGCCGGCCAGCAGGGTTAGGCCGCTCAATAGTTCGGAACTGAATGCGATCTGTCCTTCCTCAAGCGCCTTTTCCAGGCGCCGCGGCGTAGGCTCTTCTGTCTTTTGATCTTGTGAAGCTTCGTCAGCCATCGCAAAAACACATTTTGGTGTGCGTGGCCACAACTTGCGTTGAGCACCGCGCGTGGGGATCTATTAACCGTTTGCAAAATATCCCATGAACTGTTCCAACTCGCCAATCATCCGGTAAAAATAGGCTTCGATTGAAGTCCACAGCACCGGCAGAAATATAAACAGGCTCAATACGCCCAGGCCAACTCTCAATGGCATGCCTACCGAAAACAAGTTGAGCGTCGGCGCGGCTTTACTTAACAAGAACAAGGCCACCAAGACCACAAACGCCATAACTCCCACCGGAGCCATGATCAATAAGCCAAATTCCGGCAGCTTTCCGGTGAGTGCCACCAGGTCTTCAGTCGGCAACTCCGTGAACGACAGGCTTTGCAGGCTCGCAAATGAGTGGTGGACGAACAGGATCATGAAATGATGAAGGTTGAGTCCGAAAAACAACAACACGGCGAAAGTCTCGAAGATCATCGCGACAATCGTCGATT
>DAOLCX010000241.1:0-5294 GCA_035327685.1 Pirellulaceae bacterium
CAATGCCGGGCCGACCCCCGCAGCGCTTCCCACAGGGGGGAGACACGGGGGGCCAACCCCGGTTCGCCTTTCTCAAACCGCCGCAAATCCTCCAGGAGCGCCGACACATTGGCATAGCGGCTAGAGGGCTTCTTCTGCAAAGCCTTGAGGCAAATCGTTTCGAGATCGCGCGGTATCCTGCGATCGATGCTTCGCAGCGATGGAGGCTCATCGTTCAGAAGCTTAACCAACACGTCGGCAGGAGATGTGGCGCGATAAGCGGGTTGGCCGACCAACATCTCGTACAGCAGCAAACCGAGCGCGTGAATATCGGATCCTTCACCAACCAGATCGGCCTGACCTCGCGCCTGTTCCGGAGACATATACTGCGGTGTTCCCAACATCTCGTTCGATTGGGTAAGATTCGAGTCCGCACTCAGATTGCGGGCCAGGCCAAAGTCGGTTACGAACACATGCCCCGATGAATCCACCAGGACGTTGGCCGGTTTCAGATCGCGGTGGACGATCCCTTGTTGGTGCGCGTGCTGGATGGCCAATGCAACCTGCTTGATAATCGACACCGCGCGGGTCGGCGACAACGCCCCTTGGCCGATCAATGCCGACAATGGCTGGCCCTCGATGTAGTCCATCGTGAAAAAGGGCTCGCCATCGGCGTCTCCGATTTCGTGGATCGATACGATATGCGGGTGTCGCAGTCGGGCCAGATGCTGGGCTTCGTCGCGAAAGCGTTGCAACAAACTCGCCGAATCGCGGCCGCTAGGTCGCAAGACTTTGATCGCCACGCGGCGGTTGAGCGAGCGTTGCCGCGCCAAATAGACCACCCCCATGCCGCCGCGTCCCAATTCTCGTTCGATCTCGAACCGATCCGCGACATTGGGCGGCAAACGCTCCCCGTCGACGCGCCAACCTCCAACCGTCGTGTCATCCAGCATGGCCTTCAGCCGATTGTGGGCGGTCAACGCCAATTGAAATTCCTCTTGGAGCGATTCCGGAATGGTGACCCGTCGTCCGGCCAAATGGTCGTCGAGGAGTTGTTCCATCGACTGAAAAGCTGAGTTTTCGTGGTTGTGCTTGTTCATCGTTACGAGTCTCGTTCGTTAGACTTGATATGTTTGCCCAACTCGACCAACGCTCTGGAGAGCAGATTTCTAACTGCGCCGGACGAACGACCCATTCGCGCCGCGGACTCCTCAGTACTCAAGCCTTCGAAATACCGCAACAGGATTACTTCGCGGTGTTCGGGGCTCAATTGTCCCAGTGCCTGCTCGATCTGCTGACGTCCTTCAACACGGCCCAAGGCCGTTTGCGGCCCGGTCGGCCACGACTTCGGAATGTCCAACGGCTGGCGTTTTCGGGCTCCGAAATGATCCGCTGCATCGCGCAACCGGTTGTTGACAATCTGGCAAATCCATCGGAAAAATGCCCCGTCGTCGCTGTAGTCAAACTCGCTAAAGCTGCGGTGGGCAGCCAGGTAAGTTTCCTGCAGCACATCCTCAGGCTCGATCTTGGCCTGGAGGGCTTCCCCCATCCGAGCGCGGATAAAAATCAACAGCCGATCGACGTGCAAAGCGAACAATTGTTCGTATGCCTCGCGATCTCCCGTGGATGCTTTTCGCCAAAGCTGTTTGGCTACCGATTCGGGCTGCATGTCTTTCCGCCGGCTTCGCGGTTTCGATGAACGATTCTCGATGGTTATCATAGCAAATTGACACTATTCCATTGAACTTGCTGCATGATGCTGTGCAATCCAGTAAGTTCGGCATCCTCAAAGGCTGTGGTTGGCCAGGCAGACAGCCTGCCGGCACGGAGGCTGGTTTTACGCGTCAGCTATTAGCGCTTCCAAATTGCTGGTATCAACATCGGAACTTGTCGGCGATAAATGGCGTAGTCTTCGCCGTGATACTGGACCAAATCCCGCTCCTCGAATTGAATCGCAATCAAGATATAGATGGTCATTCCGACCGCGAACACCAAATGCATGGCGCTCATGACAGGCGTTCCCCAGAACGCCATCAGCCAACCGACGTACAAAGGGTGGCGGACCCAACGATAGGGCCCCGGAGTGACAAAGCGAAGCGGTTTGTATTCGCGGCCGCGAAAGTGCGTCCAGGCTTGCCGCAAACCGAACAAATCAAAGTGATTAATCAAGAAAGTCGTGACCAATACAGTCAGCCATCCGGCGATACCCACCGACCAACCGAGGATTTGCAAGGCCGGATGCTCCCAATTCCACACAAACATATCGACCGGGCGCCACAGCCAAAAAAGCAGAATCAGCGCCACGTTGGTCGCCAGTACATAGACATTGCGTTCTACCGAGGCAGGTACGAACTGAGTCCACCACCGCTTAAAACCGGGTCGCGCCATCACGCTGTGTTGCAAGCCAAACAACAGCACCAGCGCCACGTTGACGGGGAGGGCTTCGCGCATTGGATAGGTCGTCGGTCCGTTCATCGTTTTTGGAACCGGCAATCCGCAGACAAACGCCGCTGCGTACAAAAAGACCCCTAAGAACATAACATAGGTCAAACCGCCAAAGCACAAAATGGAAAGTCGTCTAAACATCGTTACTCCTGGACTCGTTCTAACTTTTCGGAATTGTTTCAAGGTTGCCTGTCTGTTTCAGGCGCAATGCGATCCAACGCATTAGTCGCCTTGTACACAGCAATGCCCAAATTCCTTTTTCTATGGACATTTGCTGAGTTCAGCGGAAAACGGCACCGGATGTGTCGCAAAAAATTGGAGAAATTACTATTTGCCGCAAAACCAAGGTTATTGGAAGCTTTTTGGCGTATCATCAGCCCAGGACGATTACCGTTTGCAATACAATTTGCTGACGGAATTCGGGGGCAACTTGGCGACAATTCCAGGTAACCGTTCGCGGTTTTGATGGCCAAACTTGGTACGGGTGCGTTCCGCAAATCGCCTTGTTGTAGATCGAAACCCTGCGAGTGTCGCAGATCGATTCGGCAAAGCAAACGTGATTTGACGAACGACTTGCTTCAGGCACCCTCCATTTCGTGAACGGTTACAACTCCAGGTTCCAACCAGAGGGAATCTCCGAGTTCTTGACAATCACTGGGATTCCGTCCCGGATAACGCACCAGGCGTGATCTTGAGTGGAATCTTGCCGCCCCGTTGTGTTGACGATTCGAACTCCCTCGGCGATCCGTACGTTTTTGTCAACGATCGAGCCTTCGATAACCGAGCCTGCCCCAATACCGAGCGGAACCTTGGATGGATTGGCCGTTACCGCGTGGGCTTCACCGGAAGACAACTCCTCGGCATCGTAGTAATCGGCCCCCATCACCACGGAGTTGCGGATGGTGGCCCCAGGCCCCACAATTGTCCGCAACCCGATGACGCTGTTTTCAATGACCGCGCCATCTCCGATCAAACATCCTCCGGCCACGAGACTGCCGCGCACGGTCGCATTGCCGAATCGGCTAGGTGGCAAGAACCGGGCACGGGAATAGACGGGACTTTCCGGCGAAACCAAAGGAAACGGCGGCCGGTCGGAGGCCAGGTTCAAATTGGCTTCGTAGAACGATCGGATGGTACCGATATCCTCCCAGTATCCATCAAACAAAAATGTTTGGACGTTATGTGTGCGAATGGCTGCCGGGAAAACCTCTTTGCCAAAGTCTTGATAATTCGTTTTTGTGAGGACGCGCTGCAGCAGATCGCGATTGAATACGTAAATGCCCATACTGGCCAACACGTTTCGCTGCGGATCATGAACACCCAATGCTGACAACGTCTGCGGATCGACGCGGACAATATCCAATTCCTGTGACGTTTGCGGCTTCTCTAAAAATCCCAACACGCGCCCAGTGGTATCCAACCGCATCACGCCAAACGCGCTTGCCGCTTGTTCGGTGACCGGCATACAGGCGATGGTTACATCGGCGTTCGTTTCTTGGTGGCGGCGGATCAAGTCGCCGTAGTCCATCCGGTACAGTTGATCGCCCGACAGGATCACGACATAGTCCACGCCGCGTTGGTTGATGTAACCCAAGTTTTTGCGCACGGCATCCGCTGTCCCCTGATACCAATCCGTCCCGGAGTTCATCGTCTCTTGTGCTGCCAGGATTTCCACAAAGCCGCCGCTGAAATGGTCAAAGTTGTAGGTGCGGCGGATGTGTCGATGCAGACTCACTGACATGAATTGTGTCAAAACATAGATTTGGTTGATCCCGCTGTTGATGCAATTGGAAATGGGAATATCGATCAAACGGTACATGCCTCCCAACGGTACAGCCGGCTTGGAACGGATTGCCGTCAGCGGAAACAGCCGCGTCCCACGCCCGCCCCCTAACACCATGGCTACCGTACTTTTCATCAGAGAAGTTCCTTTTGTCGATCCGATCTTCACATGCTTGATCGCTCCCCTGCGGCGATCTGCCATGGACACAACGAAACAGTATAGCGGCGCACAGATATTTTTTCAGTCATCCAAGGGCAACCGAATTCCCCATTGAACCTGGCGGACTAGCGATTGGAGACGATTGACAATTCAGGGCCAAATCAGGAAACTGAAAATCAGAGTTTATCACGAATACAACGACTGTTCTTTCCGACAAGGTTCAGAAACGATGGGTGAGTCTGTTAATCCGTTTGCAGCGCGCGATACGTTCGATTCAGGATCCGGACCGTTGGGCATTTATCGATTAAGCGCTCTGGAGGATCGCGGTTTGACCAAATTGGCTCGACTCCCGTATTCGATTCGAATGTTGTTGGAAGCCGCGCTGCGACATTGCGACGGACATGCCGTGACTGAAGCGGATGTCGCGAATCTGGCGGGTTGGCGGGCGACTCGGCAAGCTGCTGTCGAGATACCTTTTAAGCCGGCCCGGGTGGTCTTGCAGGATTTTACTGGCGTCCCTTGTGTCGTCGATCTGGCGGCCATGCGCGATGCCATGGCGCGGCTCGGTGGCGACCCCAAGAAAATCAATCCATTGATTCCGGTCGATCTGGTCATCGATCACAGCGTCCAGGTCGATCGGTTTGGATCAACGGAAGCATTGCAATTCAACGTGGAATTGGAATTTCAGCGGAACCGGGAACGTTATGAATTCTTGCGGTGGGGTCAACAAGCTTTCGACAATTTCCGCGTCGTCCCGCCGAATGTGGGGATCGTGCATCAGGTCAATTTGGAATATTTGGCCAAATGTGTGTTCCGGCGAGTGGATGCTTTAGGGCCTGTCGCAGTTCCAGATACGCTGGTCGGGACCGATAGCCACACGACGATGATCAATGGCTTGGGCGTGCTCGGATGGGGCGTCGGCGGCATT
>DAOLCX010000242.1:0-5276 GCA_035327685.1 Pirellulaceae bacterium
TGGCATTGATAACTGACGACCACGCCGCGCGACTCGACTCCATACCCTTGCGAGAAAACTCTCAAGTCCAAGCCACGCGTCAACGCATCTAAAATGTCACGCATATTGCGCAACACAAAACAGTTCTTGTGCATGTTCGCGCGGCACATGTGCTCGGGCAGACCCGTGGTCGCCGACTGGTGGTACACGAACTGATCAGGCGACTGTTCAAATCCACCGGCAATTTGCAGTGACTCGCTCTCAAAATAACTGGCGGCGGCAGCCACGCGCTGCAACAGGTCATCGATATCCAATTCCCGCAGCCGCTGCCGAGCCTGAGGTGCTCGTCGCAAATCGCGAGCAATAATGCCGCCATTGACCAGGCTCATCCGCGCAATCGGGTGACCGGTTTCGAAGTGAACAATGTCGGTTTTTTCGAGCGAGTCGTAGGGCTGGCCCCAGCGAACTGCGGGTATATCAAACATGTGCGACTTGGAGTTTGCGGTCAATGTTCCTGCCTGGTCTTAATAAACGCCCACGGTGGTCGAGCTGGCCAGACGGTGAAACGGCCGCACACCGCTGACGCCGTCCCATGGGTATTTCTCATAAGGTGGCTCGCGCTCGCCTTCATCGCGTTCCAAGAAACCTGGAACGAAAAACTCGCGTGTCAATGTAGTCAACTTTACGCGGCCCGTTTGGCCATAGTTCACCAGGCGGTCGGCGTCGTCAAAATCGACGACTTCCACAACCGCTCGTGGTTGCGAGGCGTAGTAAGTGATCTTGTACTGTTCGGCAGCGGAAATCGGTTTGCTGCACGCCAAACCCATAAGCGTGTTGCCGTAGGTCGGGGTCATGTAAATTCCGCTCACTTCCGGTGGGCCCCCCAACAATTCTTCCACGCAATAACGCGTCCATTGAGGCGTAAACTCTGTACCGCCTGAGAAAATGCCCGTGACGCCTAATTCTCGCAGGTGCATCCCGCGTTGCTCCAATTCCAAACAGAGCGCGTCGAGCAACTTGGGAGTGGCGAACATGCAGCGGATGCTGTGACCGGCGGTCAATATCGTGATGGCCTGGTCAATACAATGTTGCTTGTAAGCCTCCAGATGTTCCATCCAGCCCTTTTTGATGAGTTTGATCACCCACCGCGGGTCGAGGTCGATGCAAAAGCAGATTCCCCCTCGAAACTGGCAAAGATGTTCAACTGCCAGTCGCAGCCGACGGGGTCCACTTGGACCTAACATCAACCAGTTCGCGTCTCGCGGGAAATAAGCATCGGGAAGGGTCTCGCTGAACAATTCGTAGTCGATGCGATGATCCTCGACCACCACGCGACTTTTGGGAATCCCCGTCGTGCCGCCAGTCTCGAACACATACGTGGGACGACCGGAAAATGCCTGCGGGCGCCAACGTTCTACGGGGCCGCCGCGCAACCATTCGTCTTCAAACGCTGGGAACTTTTTCAAGTCGTTAAAGTCGCGAACTTCCCGGAGCGGATCAAACTTCAGCTCCGCTTTCTTCTCCAACCAAAATGAGCAGCCTGTCGATTCATGGAAATGCCACTGCACGATCTCATAAGTGTGTTGGTCCAGCAGGCCTTTAGCTTGGCTGACTGCTTGCTCATGGGTTGCTGTAATGGTGCTCATGAATTCATATCCCAACTCGTATTCCGCCGAATTGCCGGCAGATTAACCTGGCTAACATCTTGGTCGCTGCGCCGTTACTCTTTTCGGCATTTATGCTAACTTTGCTGTTGGATGGGGTCAACTCGCTGCCTGAGTTGCATCACCAGGCCGACTACAATCAACCCTCCACCAATCAACGTCCCCACATGTGGCGACTGGTAATCCGGCAAATGACGATAGGCCAGCCAGACCCAGATCGGCAATAACAGCGGCTCAAGCAACAACAAGGCCGATGCCTGGGCGCTGGGGACGGAGCGAATGGCGACTGCAAACAAGACGTACGGCAATCCCATCTGCAGCATGCCAAACATCGCCAACAATCCGCATTGAGACGCGGTAGGCCAGATTCCCATCCACGCTACCACCGGAGCCAACAACAACGCAGTGACCAGATGGTTCACCAGAATGACCCAGGCACTATCCAAGTCGCGCATCCACCGCAACAACAACACTACCCCGGCAAAGCAAACACCGGACATCAAACCGAACGCAATCCCTAACGGTGAGCCGGTCCAATCGCAGGTCGTCAACACGACACAAACGCCGATACCCAACACGATCCAGCTCGGCAGTTGCGACCTCGGTGGGCGCTCGCGCAACAAAACCCAGCCGCCCGCCAATACCCAAAACGGAGCGGTGTATTGCAACCAAATTGTGAGTGACGCCTCGACATAGACCATGGCGCTCAGATACGTCACGTTCATCACCGCAAAGGTCAGGCCGGAGAGCCATAGCCGTTTGTCCCAGCGAATGCGGCGGACACAGACCGCGAGCAGCAGACTGGCAAACACGGCGCGCCAAAAAGCCAACGTCAAGCCGCGGGATTCAGCGGGCCATTCCAGGAACGCTGGTGATTTGACAAACAGCGCGCTCGTGCTCCACAGCACGGCTGCCAGCAAGATAATCGCTCGGCCAGACGCAGTTGTCATGTTTGCTGTGTAAGCAATCGGCGCAGCTTGCCCGGCATTTCGGCGGCCCGGCGATCAGATTGCCTTCTGCGCGGGTTGCCTGGCGAACTAGCGAGAATGGGTGGGGTTATTTCTTCCGGTGGCGAATACGCGCACGCATGCGCCGCTTCTTACGACCTAATTTCCGCCGCCCTTTGCCCGTTTTCTTAACCCCCACGCGCTACTGCTCCATAATTCTTTGTTTGACTTGCCAACCCCATGTGGGAGAGACTTACAGACCGTTAATCCAGCCCAAAACATGCCTAAATCTTGCGACGTTCGACGCTGGACCCGCTCGCCGTTCCAACTCAATTTAGCCGAGAACGGTCTGTTCCGACAAGTCCCGCCCTTTCGGAATCGCAGATTTTGCGGGATAATTGCCGACCTAATTCGCTCAACCACCCGTTTTCCGGAAACCAAATGGCTGGCTGGAGTGTACGGATGTAAGCAAAGAGTGTTTAAATTGTTGCACCGCAAACAGAAAGGTCCAAGAGGTATGAACGTAATCCGCTGTCCTTGGTTTATTGGAAAGGCGATCATCTGCTTGATCGCATTAGTGCTGACTTTGCCCTCAGCCGCCCGCGCTCAATCGGAGACGTTGCGCTGGAAACTCCAACCGGGTCAATCCTTGGATGTCGAAGTCAAGATGAACCTGCTCCAAGTCATGAAAGCCATGGAGATGGAGATGCCCATCGAAATGATTATCAACATGAAATGGGATGTCACGGGTGTGAGTGGCGACGAAATCTCGACGGAACAGTCGATCACGCGAATGCGCATGAAATTGGATAACCCGTTCATGGGTAATGTTGAAATCGACACAGACAAAGGCCGACAAGGCGCCGACGAAATGATGGCTGGTCCGATGTTCGACATGATCGGGGAAAAATTCAAATTGGTGATGAACAACCGAGGAGAAGTTACGAAACTGGAAGTTCCTAATTCGCTTTCGGGCGGCAATCCCATGAACCCGGCTGGGCAGATGTTCAACGCCGATTCGCTAAAGCAGATGTCCAGCATGATCGTGTTCCCTGAAGGCCCGGTCGCCGTCGGCGATTCTTGGGAAACTTCCGAGAGCGTGGAAATGCCTCCGATGGGAAAGATGAACATGACTAACCGGTTGACCTATAAGGGTACCGAATCGGTTGATGGCAAACGATTGCATCGCATTGACGTCGATACGAAGATCGATATGAATGTGGCAGACAACGAAATGGGCTTTAGCATTGAAGTGACCAAAGCCAGTGGCAAAAGCACCATTTATTTTGACAACGAAGCAGGTTGCGTTGCCAAACAGAATGGCTCGCAGGATATGGAAATGAGCATCGACGCGGGCGGCCAAAAGATGGATATGTCCATGAAACAAGAGCTCTCGATCACTTTCAAGAAGGCCAACTGATCGCATGATGCGACCACTGACTTCTGAAATGTCAATTCACGCGGCGGCTTCAACCGCCGCGTTTTTTCGTTCCTCACCCCTGTTAGTAGAACATGGGTTTGGTGTAATAGCCGCATGGTGGTAAATCAGGTTAGAGAGTCAATGGGGGCAGTTGTCCTGGCTGGAGGCCGAGGACGGCGGATGGGTCGCGAAAAGGCGCACCTTGATTGGCGCGGCGAGTCGTTTTTAAGCACCATCTGCAGAAATTTGAAGCCGGCTGTCTCTTTGATCGTGGTGGTCGGTCGAGGGGACAACCCACTGATCCTGCCCGAAGGAGCCGCCTTCGTGGTGGACCGCCAGGCCGACATCGGGCCCATGATGGGTTTAGCAACTGGCCTGGATTACCTGTCTCATTTGGGAATCCCCTGGGCCTTTGTCACAACCTGCGACGCGCCGACCGTCAAGCCAGAATTGGCCCTCCGTTTCCTGGAATTGGCGGAACATGTCGATGCTGTGATCCCCACCTGGGAAGACCATATTTATGGACTGACCGCCGTCTATCGAACCGGGTTGGCTCAGCGACTGTTTGAATTGATCGAATCCGGACATCGGCGAGTTCGAGACTTACCTCAATGGATCAATTGTCGCATTGCCACCATTGCGGACTGGCAGGATGTCGATCCACACGGCGCTAGTTTTCGAGACATCGACACGCCGGAGGATTACACTTCGTTGTTGGCGACTTGTCCTGAATCTTCTGGCGCGGCCTTGACAAACCAGAGTATTGACTTGGATGTGCTGTCCAGGACCGTCGCCGAGTTTGTTCGCGAGCGGGCTTGGGAGACATTTCATTCGCCAAAGAACCTTTCGATGTCCCTGGCGATCGAGGCTGCCGAACTTATGGAGCATTTCCAGTGGTTGACGACTGACGAATCGCGACTGATTCCCAATGAGCTCGACAAACTACATGCCGTAGCCGAAGAAATGGCCGACGTGTTTTGCTACTTGTTAGCGCTGGCAAACGAATTGGATATCGATTTGGGCCGTGCCTTGCTCGACAAGATGGCCAAGAACCGGTTGAAATATCCAGTCGAACAATTCCGCGGCCGATTTGGCGAAGACGATCCGCGGGCTCCGATCTTATAACTTTCGTGTCGTTTCGAATCCCTCGGAATCGTTTTGCGATAACCGTTCAAGAAATATAGGGTGCGTGGAGCAAGTCGTTCGACAAAACATGGTCGCTTGGACGAATCGATCTGCGACACTCACAGGGTTTCGATCTACAAC
>DAOLCX010000243.1:0-5217 GCA_035327685.1 Pirellulaceae bacterium
GGCCCCGGGATAAGAAAAAAGCCGCCACGCCGTTTTAAAAGCGATCGATTTGGGAATCAACTACTTTGATCCCTCTCCCGCCTATGCCAACAGCGAAGAAACGCTCGGACGCATCATCGCCGATGTCACAACGCCAATCATTCTCTCGACCAAATTGGGAGGTCGCCCCGTCCCGTTTGATCCGCGTCACGAGCAACAACTGATGGATTCCGTCAAAGAAAGCCTGAGACTCTTGGGCCGCGAAGTGATTGACGTCCTCTTGGTGCACGAACCGGATCGACCTGGCCAATACGACTGGTGGAGCGATCCGCAAACCGTTTATGGACCAGTCATTGACGTCATGGACCGGCTCAAGACCCAGGGTGCCATTCGATTTACCGGCTTGGGAGGGACAACGACTACCGAAATGGCGCATCGCATGAGCTCGCAGCGGTTTGATGTGGTCCTGACTGCCTTCAACTACAGCGCCTTGTTCCGCGAGGCAACCCACGAGGTATTGCCGACAGCGCACGCTTTGGGAATGGGTGTCGTTCTCGGTTCTGTCTTGCAACAAGGGTGTTTAGGGCGACGGTTCGATGAAGTGGTGCGCAGCAAGCCTGCCTGGCTGGCGCGCTCTCGCCAACAGCAATTCTTGGCACTTTATGACCTTCTCGATCAGTCCGGCATGTCCATTGTCGAGTTGGGACTCCGATTTGCCATTTCGCGCGAAGTGGCACATACGGTGTTGATCGGTCCCAAGACGGCAGCCCAGGTGGAACAGTCGGTGGCCGCGATCGAGAAAGGTGCTTTACCTGACGACATGTTGCAACGGCTGGATGCCATCGCCTCGATGGTTCCGCAACGGCCATTTGAAGAGCCGATGATTTTGCCCTTCCATCGGCCGCACGACTATTGGGGGCCGGGCCGCGCTAATACCGCCACAGGTGCCCGCGTTGGCGCACCCTCAAAACGACCATAGCCGCCACGCTGCACACCGACTAGACAATAATCGCTTCGATCACTCGGCCGTGGACATCCGTCAAACGCATGTCGCGGCCCGACCAACGAAAAGTCAATTGACGATGATCGATGCCTAGCAAATGCAACATGGTGGCGTGCAGGTCGTGCATGTCCATGCGGTTTTCGATCGCTTTATAACCATATTCGTCCGTGGCGCCATAAACGGTTCCTCCGCGCACACCGCCGCCGCACATCCAAATCGAAAACCCAAACGGATTGTGGTCGCGTCCGTCCGCTCCTTGGGCAAACGGTGTCCTGCCAAATTCTCCAGCCCACACGACCAATGTATCGTCCAACAAACCGCGCTGGTCTAAATCGGTTAGTAGCGCCGCGATCGGTTGGTCCACAGCTCGGGCGTTGTCAAAGTGGCCTTGTCTGAGGTTGTTGTGCTGATCCCACCGGTCGTGGCCAACGTTGGGACAGGTCAACTCGACAAATCGCACGCCACGTTCCATTAACCTGCGGGCAATCAAACATTGGTGTCCAAAAATGACCATGGGGTCATGCCCGCTTTCCAAGCCATACATCCGACGCGTCAAGAGCGTCTCGCCATCAATGTCCATCAATTCTGGAACGGCAGACTGCATCGCAAAAGCCAATTCATAATTGCGAATCGCCGACTCAATCGCATTCGATTCGGCCCTGCCTTGCACACTGAAGCGATCGAGGTGCTCCAACAATTTGAGCTTTTCGGCCTGGTTCGCCAACGGTTCCTGTGGACGGATGTTTGCCAATGGCAATGCGCCCGACTTGAACACCGAGCCTTGGTGGGCTGCCGGCAAAAAGCCGCTGCCAAAGCAATCTAAACCACCCGATGGAATCAGCCCTCCGTTCAGCACCACAAATGCCGGCAAGTTTTCGTTTTCACTTCCCAACCCATACCCCAACCAGGCCCCCATGCTGGGCCGTCCTTGCAGACCTGATCCTGTGTGCAAAAAGTAGTTGGCCGTCGTGTGTTCGGAGAAATTGCTCGTCATGGATCGAATGACGCATAACTTATCGGCGTGCTGTGCAACATGCGGGAACAGTTCGCTAATTGGAATACCTGATTCGCCATATTGTCGAAACGTCCACGGGCTAGCCAAAGTCTTCCCCACGTTGTTGAATTGCGTGGGCTCGATTTTCATGGCAAAGGGCTGGCCGCCTTCTTTCGCCAATCGCGGCTTGGGATCAAACGTATCGACCTGTGATGGACCACCGTCCATATACAAGAAAATGATGCGATTTGCCCTGGGAAATTGGTGGCGACCTTGAATTGATTGCCGCGGCACCGAAACGGCATCGTCGCTCACAGCAGTTCGACTCAATAGCGCAGTGAGTGCGACGGAAGCAAAACCGCCTGCCGTGTGGCCTAACCACTCCCGCCGACTCAGACCACCCGACCGAATTCGGCCGCAGGGAAATTCCCGGTGATTTCTGATCATGCTCTTATCCTTTTTTAGCGATGACGCCAAACGCCCTGTTGGTGAAAGTCACCTTAGAAAAATGAAGTCTTTGGTATTCAACAAGACGTGGCACAGCTCAGTCCATAGCGAAACCGAATCGTGCAGGTGATCGACATCGCCCCCCATACTGACGGCACGCTGCGCCAAGAACTCACGGCATGCCGCTAGTTCATCATCCGTCGGTCTCCGCGATAAAGCCTCGCCGTACATCCGCCGCACTCGTCCATCGATCGACTCAGTGTTTGTTGTCAGCCGTTCGGCCCACCTGGCCGCGCACCAATGGACCAGGGGATCGTTCATCATCGTCAATGCTTGAGCCGGAACATTCGACACATTTCGCCGCCCCATGGTGTTAAAAGGAGCCGGTGTATCAAACGTCAAGAATAACGGGTTAAGGAAATTGCGACGGACGGCCAAGTAGATGGACCGCCTTCCTTCGCCTTCCAAAGGGCCACTCACGTCGGGACGCCCCCGCCCCTCCATGAACTCGGTCAAATGACACGGAACGGAGGGGCCATACATCTGTGCATTCAACTGGCCGCTGATGGCCAACATAGCGTCCCTTATCGCTTCTCCCTCCAACCGTTTAATGCGCTGAGCGTGCAACCAAGTGTTGTCCGGGTCGCGCTCCCGCACGTCCCCCACGGGTTCGCTCGATTGTTGATAACTGTCTGTCAGAACCAAACGGCGAATGAGCCGCTTGATCGACCAACCGTCCGCGACGAACTCTAATGCCAGGTAATCCAACAACTCCGGATGGGTCGGCAAATCTCCCATCACACCAAAATCGTCCACGGACGATACAATGCCTCGCCTCATTAAATGATGCCAAACCCGATTGACAAACACTCTGGCAATTAGCGGATTGTCCGGGCAGGTCCACCGCTGGGCAAGCGCCAAGCGATCAGTAACCGAAATGTCACTCTCTGATAAGGCAGCAAATGCCATCAAATCACGCCGCGGCACCATGGCGCCTAACACCTTTGGGTTCCCTCGCACATACACGGTCCCGTCGAGCGGCGTTCCACCTGTCATGGCCATGGCGTAGCGAGGCGCTGGAAGCTGATTGCCTGCAATGGACATCTCGTGGACATGAGCGACTACACGATTCCTGTGACTGTCGGCTAAGTCCGGCGGTTTACTATCAACCTGTGGGTCCTCCCGGCGACGATTCGACTGGTCATGGCTCGACGCCCGTCGAAACATGTCATCCAATTCGTGCCGAAACAACCAGTTTGCAATCGCAACATCCTGCTGACTACAAGCCTCTCCCTTGGGCAGATTGCCCACTCGCCGCAAAGATTCCATGAGTTCGCTTGCGATCAATTGCACGGTTTGACTGACCGAGTCCTGGTCGGCATCTTGACGTTCATTCAGCAAACCTGCGTTGTCCCGCAAATGACTGCCGCGCGCATCTCGAGATGAAGCAAACCAAATTTGATCCACTTCAATCCAGCCATCTCCCAGGTCAACGATTTGCAAATGGGCGCTGCGGCCGATATGGTTGACTAAATCCCCCGATTGAATCACCCACTCGAACTCGGGCTTGCTGTGAACTGTAAATGTCAACCCTTCAAACAATAACGGATTGAAGACATCCATGGTGTAACCATCGACAATCACGCGCACTTGGCAATTTCGCCCCCGCAAACGGTAATGAATCTGCGGGTGCACAATCTGAAAGGTGGGGGAATACAAGATCCCTTGAAAGCGGTCACCCAGTCCCCGGCTTGACACAACCGCAGGCTGGATCAGGCTTCCATCGGCTGCCATCCTGGCGTGTTGTGGATGTTGGTCGAAAGCCCAACCATGAGCAAACCAGCCATCGATGCCATTCTGAAAATCTGCAAAGAGATCGGCTTCACTCTCCGCGACTCGCCGCCGCGCAGTTACAAGACTCAAATCGCGGCGCGCGCCCTCGAATCCCGGCGGCATGTCATCCGGCGGACCCAACGTCAGCCGACGTAACGCAGATAAAGGGTGGTGACTATCGTCCAGTGACCGATCATCCAGGACCGCTCGAACCAATCGCTCGATGACCTGAGGATTCAATTGGCGCGCTTCGGCAAAGGCCGGCAGCAACGTCGATTCCCACACGTCTCGCGTTTCTTGCGATTGCTTTGGCACCAGCACGATTTGGTCAAGTCCGACCATATGTCGTGAATTGGCCCGCGGATGTTTGCCAATAATCCTGAGCCCCAACCGGTGGACTCCACCGCTCAATCCGTGAATACCCAAGGACACATCCGACGCCTTCGTCAAACTCGGCGCGTACGCGTCAAACGCCGGCTTGACGACTCGGTCATCGATAGAAATCTCAACGACACCGAAATCCACACCACAGGTTAAGTCTAAGCACAACTGATATGCGCCGGATTCCGGTGTTTCAAACTCAAACACTGCGGAATCGCCAATTTGTCCGTCAAACCACACCAGGTGTCGATCCCCTTCCCAAACGGTCTGACTTTGGGGTCCAATCCCCATGCTTTCGACCCGACCACTGGCCACATCGCGCACGGCTAACGACTCTCCGGACAGAACAATCGTTCCTTCCTGGCTCGGCCGAGGATGTTCCCTCAACAATTGAATCGCAGCGGATAAGTTGTGGACCAGGTGCTCGTGATCGGCCAAGGACATCTCGCGACACCACAACGCAAATTCTGAATTGGCAAGTTCCCGGTGCGACTCGACTTTTTGTCCAATCGATTCAATCTGCCCGCTTGGATCCAGCAAGGCTTGCTGTCGGTGACTGCTCAGGAGAAAACCGGACAGG
>DAOLCX010000244.1:0-5204 GCA_035327685.1 Pirellulaceae bacterium
ATAAACCATTTTTTTTTCGACCGGATCGAGCTGTGGCAGCATCCACGAGAGGCGTCCAAAAACACGCTACGGACTCCGGCGGCCAGGGCGATTCTAGCGAGTTGGCCAAGTTCTGGCCGATCAATCTCAAAGGGCAGGTCGACATGGACCCGCTTGCATAGTCGGTTCACTGCCTCCTGGTCCACAGCCGACAAATCCAACCGACGACCGACAACCGACGACTCCCCCTGGGGGGTAGGGGGGTTGTCTGGTTGGGTTAGGTTAGGTTTGGTCTGGTCTTGTCTTGTCTGGTCTGGTAGTTCGTTTGGCGACTGGTTGCTACTCGATTGCTGCTCGATCAACAACTGTTCAACCTCTTCAACAGCCATTTTTTCGAGCCAGCAGACCGATTCCTGAGAGGCCCAATCGATCAGTTTTTCGAAGCATGACCGGGGAAAATGGCTCAAGAAGGAAAGGCGTCCTACGGTAAGGCCGTCTCCACGCGATGTGGACAGTATTCCTCGTATCGGGCACGTCGCCGCGATCTTCGCCAGAGCGATCCACGCACCGTACAAGGCTGGTGCGTCGTCGCCGAAATCCTCGATCATCTTCGCAAAGCCATTGCTCTCAAATCCGATCGGTACGGAAATCCAGTGCAATGCTTTGTGCCTTCGCGAATCAGCGGTCTCGAAAATTTCAGACCACTTCGCAATCCGATAAACCACTCCGTCAGTCATTATTTGCTATGGCCTCCTGCTTTGGAAACTCCCTCACGCGCAGGTCATCTGGCCACTCATCAGGATTCCCGCCCTTGCGGTCTCGCAGTTTGATCGGCTTTCCGTTCTCGATTGGGTGTGAGCCAAGCTGCTTGACAAAGCATGGAACGCCAGCCTCACGACACTGCTTGACGATAAACCGAATCCACTCAACATCACACGGCCGCGCGTTCGGTCCGGACTCGCCACCGACGATTACCCAGTCGATTCCAAAGTTGTAATTCTCGTGAACGACATCTCTTGGCAGTTCGACGTATGGACCGCCAAAAAATGGCAAAAGATCAACAGCAGATAACAGCGGCTCGCAACTAAGAAACAAAAGCGCTGCAAGATCGCGGCAGTTCACCAATTTGTCAATCCGTTTGGTTGTCTCTTGGTTTTCTACTGAACATCCCGCCCACAAATTGTCACGACGATGCAAGCCTGGCAACATCCTCTGAATGTTTTCGGGACGCTTCGTCAGAAGCAACCAGTCTAAGTTCTGCGTGGCTTCGATCAGCGAGAATAGGCGCCGGCGAACGTCGTCTAACCGTGCCAGTTCATCACACGCGAAACTACAGTCCAGAGACTCCGCTTGCCAATTAGTCCCGGTCGCGCGATCGATCCAAAGACGATTTCCCCGATGATCGTGTATGTCTCCGCACCAATCTTCAAACACGTCGGCTAGGCTGGCGCAGAACACGCGCGGGCGAATGGCGGCCCCAGCAGCTACACGGTTCCACTTTAGCGGCAACTGCCAGTACGACTCAGCCGCGACAACGCGAGTCCCGTCAGGTCCCCAGACTCCGAGCGTGCCTGGATTCCGCTTGCTCATCGCATCGGCGTAGCAGTTCGCGCAGCCTGGTGACACCTTGGAGCATCCGCGCCACGGATTATAAGTGTAGTCGCACCACTCGATTTTAGTTTGGACCATCACCGCCCCCCTTCGCGTTTGTTTCGTGCCAGTTTTACCGCGCCGGAAAAAGGGTTTGGCTTTCGAACATCGCAAATTTGGTTTAGGTGCACCCAGATGGCCGCCCAATAGCCGAACATTTGGAACTTATACCTCGCCAACGACTGCCACGCCTTGCGCTCTGCATCATCGCGGTGCGCTTCGAGTCGTTCGCGTTGCTCAACTGCCGTGTTCATTTCCCGCCCTCTCCATGCTTTTGTTCGTAGAGTGCCCGATAACGTGAGATCAAGGAACTGGTCGACGTGTATCCAATTTCAAGACCGACGATGCCAGCAACTCGCATCCGTACTTGGCAGAGTAATTCTGCTTCGGTCTCGGTAGGAATGCACGTTGGCCATCCCTTCGTGTAGAGCAAATGGCGAGGGACCAACGCTTCCGATTCCTGCCGGTGTTTTGCCGCTAACTTGGTAAACGGGATCCTTACTGCGTCCGCAGAAGAAAGCAACTCGGGCGCAACATCCGCCAGCCATTTGTCGCCTTGAAACGCGAAGGTCGATCGAAGTTCAAGAGCGACCATTCGACGATAAAGGTCGTGGTTATCTGGGCATCTCACGGACGCGGCGATGTCCCGCATCGAAGACATTATGCAGAACGCGCAGGAAACACGGCTCATGCCCCATTGGGCGTAGGCGGGGTGAAGCGGAAAGTCTTGATCCTGCAGGTACGCGAAAACCTGTTTCAACGGCCAATGCGCGATCGGATGCCAGTCAATGCCGGTGGTTTGGCGAGTCTTGCTGGTTAGTTTCGGCTGAGGTTTATAGATCGGCGCATTCTGCCGCCCACGGCTTTCGTCCCGTCGAATCCCGGTAACGCTGATAATCGTTTGGCCGGGAAACCGGTCGGTCAATTCACGGCAGATGACCGACGTTTTCATTTCCGAGGTGCAAAATCGCATCCCCGGCGTTGACCACGGAAGTATTAGTTGGACACATGATAGTTCGACATATCGGCGGCAGTTGTCGGACCATCTCTGTTCCCATCGATCCATCATGTCGCCCTTGGCGCGGCGAACAACGACGAGTTCTAAACCGAGACGACTTGCCAGCTTGTGACACCACGGAAGCGAGTCTCGCCACTCTGTAGCCCCAAGATCGCTGTGAATCAGCAATCGTTCGCCGCAATGACCAATGCGGTCCAAATGTGCGACGGTGGCAAACGCGACTGCGGATGAGTCCTTCCCGCCAGAGACACCAATGGCGACCGGCGCGTTTTGGCTCAGCAACGCATCGACTTCGGGTGTAGTGGCCACCGTGTCACTCATACCGCGATTGCCTCGCAAAGGGCCTTGGCAACGTGTGTGTGGACGCTGTTGCCGATTTGTTTGATTTGTTCGGCCTTGGTTCCGTGAAGGTAGTATCCTCGCGGGAATCCCTGGGCCGCTGCGAGCTCGTCGACGTCCAGCATTCGGAAACCGACGTCAACAACTGAAAGCTCTCGCATGGTCTTGAGCAGCTCCACCATTGCCAAGCCGTGGCGGTGTTTGGTCGTCACAGTCGACAGCGGTTCGTCTATCGACTGGGGTTTACCGTTGCTGAAGTAGGACGTAAGAAATGGCAGAACGAGCGAACCAGCACCGTGGCCGGTGACGGTAGGCAATGGCGAGTCAACAGCGTGACTTCGCGGATCTTGTCCATCACGCTCGCCGAAGTTTGGAACCAGAAACGGTTGAACTAAAGCATGTCGCGGCTGCGTGTCCACTGTTCGAATCGGTTCGTCGATCGAGTAATTGCGCCGCTCGCCATCGGCACCGTTGTGGAAGGCCGAAAGAAACGGAATCACAACCGCGTGATTCTCACGACCAAGAACCGTGGGCAGAGGATCAGTCATTCGCTTGGTCGCGCCTGGATTCCGGCCGTATGCTTTTAGTTGAAATGGCACGGCCAACGCATGGTGGCCGGCATGACACGTGATTGTGTTGAGTGGATCGCCAACCGCCGAAGCGTCCATGCCTCGACGCAACTTGACAATGAACGGCTCTGCTGCGTGCCCACAAAACTTCCGCAGCCCGATCTCGATCCTCCTCAGTGTCTTGTCTGCCAATGGACGTTTGCGGCCGAAGATCGACGGACATGGCCTATTCCAATCGATGATAGTCGCAGCGGCTATCCAGTTCTCGCGCGAGTGCGTCGCGGTCGGCCAACGGATCGGCTGTGTTGATCGGCCTCTTCGCGCGACGATGAATAGCCGAATCCGCTTCGTCGCTCCGCCAAAATCCGCTGCATTTAGTAGCCGCCACTCGACATGATAATTCAGTGACCGCAAAGCCTGGACCCACGCCTTGAACGTCTCGCCTCGCTTGGATTTGAGCGGCCTGTTGTCGGCCCCAAGCGGGCCCCATTGTTCGAACTCGCGAACGTTCTCGACGACAATCCACTTCGGCCTCAACACCTCTGCCCACCGCGGCACACACCAGGCTGATGCGCGGCGCTGATCATCCGCCGGCTTTCCGCCACGTGCGTTCGAATGAAACACACATTCCGGGCTGGCCAACACGACGTCGATTCCCATTTCGATGAAATCTCGCGGGTTGACCATATCGATCTCGGCGCAGACGTGGCGAACGTTGGGGTGATTCTGGCGGTGCGTATGGACGGCCGTCCGCCAGTGGTTGATTGCCAACTTCACTTCGACTCGACCGCTCATGGCCGCGCCGGTTGTCGTTCCGCCAGCTCCGCAAAATAGGTCCGCCGCGATCATTCGTCTCCATCCTGTGGGTTGTCGGCCCAGAATGTCATCATGGTGTCCTCGATAGCCTGGGCCTTGGCCTCGCCGATTCCCGGGATGTCAACTAGGCGCTTGGTGTAGCCGTCCTTGTTCGGCTCAGTCCAGTCGCTCAGGTCGCCGACGGTGGCCAGGCCAGCTTTCTTCATCGCCTTGAGTACGCCGCCGGCGAACAGCGTATCGAGCTGCACCTCACGCCACGGCCCTTCGCTTTTAAGCAGTCCGCGCGGCGTTTCGTCTTCGTCTTCATCCTCGTCAACCGTGTCGGTTGGAATCGCCGCCACCCCTTCGATACGCAGCCGCCCGCTGCCCTTGCTGAACTGAGCTAGGTCGCCGATCTCGATCTCGTTGAGCTTAAAAGTCAGGCCGGTGGTGTAGTGATCGATTGACACGCCAAATCGATGGACATCGAACGTTCCAGGCACGGCCACGTCACAATCGAATAGCTTGCCCTGGCCCGCGTTATCGGCGGCCCCGCCAAGCTGGATCGCACCGGTCAGGCGCCGCCCGCACAGCAGTTCCTCCGCCGCGATGATGTTCAGCAGTTCCTTCTTGATCCGCAGACCAAGACGGGCCGTGCTCTCGCCAATAGACACCCCGCCAAACTCCACCGCCAAATCGTGTACCTGACCATTCCCATTATCCACAACGCACCTCCTGATTAGAAAACTGAGAACGAGCGAACTCCATCACCGCGATGGCATCCGCAATGTTGTGATCGGTGACGGCCAAACCAAACTGTCGCCGCACCGCGTCGATCTTGTCTGGTTTTTTGG
>DAOLCX010000245.1:0-5202 GCA_035327685.1 Pirellulaceae bacterium
ACGATCAAGGGACTCCGATTCGAGTCGATTTTTCTGGTGCAGAACTCCGTGGGTTCACGCTGAAGTCCAACCAGGAATTGGAAATTGCATCGGTTCCTTTGACTCCCTTGTTATCAAGCCAACGCATCATCAAAGTACCCTCGACTTCGGCCGCACAAGAAATCCGCGTTCAGAAGGGGGGGATTGTCGGTAACGAATGGGTGGAGAACCTCTACGTTGTCAACCGCGGGGCCAATGTGCCCACTGTGGAAATTCGCTGGCTGTTGTTGCCCGTTTATCCAGAAATCCGCGTGATTCCGTGGATCGTGGGTATCATCTCGACTAGCTACCTGTTGTTGCTTTGCGGGATGGTGTTGATGCCCAAGATTTCAGCGATCAGTCTGGCCACGTTTAAGTCTGAGGTCACACAACCTCTGTACTTGTTGGTCATGATCTTGGGGGGCCTGTTTGTGGTCGTCTCGATTTATATCCCGTACAACACGTTCGGCGAAGACGTCAAGATGTACAAGGATTCGGGGCTCACGTT
Source organism: Pirellulaceae bacterium (assembly GCA_035327685.1). Classification (GTDB taxonomy): domain Bacteria; phylum Planctomycetota; class Planctomycetia; order Pirellulales; family Pirellulaceae; genus BJ22. The sequence goes on from DAOLCX010000245.1 coordinate 527, forward strand.
GCTGCGCGTGATGGCGATTTTTGTCGCCGTATGGGCGGCGGGCAAATCCGTGGCCGAAGAGATTGACGGCCGAACTGCATTGACGGTTCTCAGCAAGCCGGTCTCTCGCCGACAGTTTATTCTGGGAAAATTCTTGGGCATATCACTGGCCGTCGGGCTGTTATTTTTGGTGCTTGGATTGTGGTTCGTGACTTGGGTGGCATACAAACCGGTGTACGACATGGTGGAGGCCGTGCGATCCAACATCGAGTGGTCCGAGTGTTACGTGGCTGCTGTAAACATGATTGCGCCTCTTTTCCTAAGTTTTTTGGAGGTGATTATTTTCGTGGCGATTGCGGTCGCCATTTCGACACGACTAAACGTGCTGCCCAGTCTGATCATTTGCTTTTCGATTTATGTCCTGGGACATTTGACGGCCAATTTAGTGAACTCGGCTCGGGTGGTGGAAGCGTTTGAACCCGTGGTGTTATTCAGTCAAGTGATTTCGATCGTGATTCCCGTGCTTGACCACTTTGACATGCAAACTGCGATCAACACCGATGCCAGCGTGCCGCTGGATTACCTGGGCTGGTTGATCGTTTATACTATTCTGTACGGAACCATGACAGTGTTGTTGGCACTGGTGTTGTTTGAGGATCGCGACCTGGCGTAGATTACTGTCGTATCGAATTCCGTGTTCGATCGGCGGTAACAGGTAATATTCAGCAAGTTTGGCGCGGGTCGTCGGGAACGCAAACGGTAGTCCTGGATGAGTATGGGCGGCTGACGATGGCGACTGTTGAGAAAAACTATCGCGAGATTGCCGCCAAACACGGTGTGGAATTGGAGTTGGTCCGCCCTTTGGATCATACCGACCGGCTAGCCGACCTGGCGCGGATTCTGGGCCAAGAAGACGTGCGGTTTCCGATACCTCCGGACATGGCCGAGGATTATTACCGTCGCGCGGCTGAGCGCGTCCCGTTTGGAGTGGGGACGTTGACCGGGCAAAGCGTGGACTTGGGGCCCTACGAGAATTTTCAGCATTATGAACAATATAGCATGGAGGAGCATCTGAGTTGGGCCTGTTTGGTGGCTGATCAACAGCGCACCAAACACCGGTATGCCTGCCGCGAGTATTTAGAAGGCGAAAAGATGTTCGCGATTGGCGGACACGTTATCCCGGATTATTACCTGTTGAACGCTCAGATATATCAACAAACGGGATGGCAATTGGCAACGGTCAGCGAGATCATTCCGGCTGAGTTGTTTTTCACCTGCCACAGCAATCGTTTTTTTCCTGTGACCACATTCATGCGGGCGTTGGAACAGGATTACCTCCAGGAGCCGGATATTGGCCACGACATCGCTGGCCATGTGGCCACGTTTACGATTCCAGCCGTGGCAGCCGTGATGAAGAACCATGGCGAAGCCCGCGACCAGATTTACGCCGAACGAGATCGTATGTTGGCGGCCGCTTGTGGCGATCGCGAGCGTGCTCAGATTCAATCATGGGCTGACGAATTGCTGCTCTACGCAGGGCGCATTTATTGGTTCACGGTTGAGTTTGGACTGGTCATGCAGGAGGGCGAAATTCGCGATTTCGGGGCAGGTATCTTATCTTCCCCCGGAGAAACCACCTTCAGTATCGATTCGCCAGAGTCGAATCGAATCTTGATCAATCCTTCCGACGACCGCGATTTACTGCGGCTGGCAGTGACGGACTATTTGATAAGTGAGTACCAAAAAACCTATTTCGTCATGAGCAGTTTCAGTGAGTTGGAATCGCTGACCTGTGAGCGCATTGTTCAAGCGGCGAAACGCGCCCGGCAAATGCTGCACTACACCTGGCGGGAAATTGCTCCGGGAGATCGTGTGCTTCACGTGGGCAACGTGATGGTTTCGGCAAACGAAAAGTACTGGCGCTTGTTGGCAGGTTGTCCGGTCGATGAATGCTTGACGCGAGCAGCCATCCGCAATTTACGTATGGTGACTCAGCCCACGTTTGATCCTGAGCAGGGGGATCGATGGCTGCGAGCCCCCATGCCGAGCATTCCCCCCGCCGTGGTGGGGGCTTTTCAGCAACGGGTAGCGCAAGGTGAATTTATTTCGGACACGCTGCCAGTGAGTTGGGATTTCGATCCAGACCGACGGAATCAACCGGGCGGGTGACTGATCCCACTGAACATGCTGGCGAACGTAGGCAGCGCCCAAAGTTCCTGTTGCGCCAGACAATGATGGCGGCATTAGGTGACTTTATTTCTTTCCGTAATCTGGGCGTTATGAGGTTTGGGGATCGGAACGGCTTTAGCGCGGGCTTTGCGCGCGAAGTCAATCTCGCCCAAATACTTGGCTTTGACGTCTGCGTGATGGACGATATCGTCGGTGGAGCCATGGCACAAGATTTTACCTTCGCTCACGACATAGGTTCGATCCGTGATCTGCAGGATTTCTCGGGCGGCGTGGTCGGTAATCAGGATTGAGATCCCTTGATCTGCCAGTTCTCGGATGATGACTTGAATGTTTTGAACGGTCACTGGATCAATGCCAGCGAACGGCTCATCCAACATGATGATTTCAGGGGAGGAAATCAGAGATCGCGCGATTTCCAACCGTCGGCGTTCACCTCCTGACAGACGACCAGCAGGCGTGCGCCGAACATGGGCAATATTGAACTGATCCAAAAGATCCTGACATCGGGCCTGCTGTTGTTTTCGAGGAAAACCCAGCAATTGCATGATGCCTAACAGATTGTCTTGAGTCGAGAGTCTGGCAAATACACTAGACTGTTGTGGCAGGTAACCCATGCTTCCTTGTTTGCAGCGGACGTGCATCGGCCAATCAGTGACATCCTCGCCGCGCAATACGACAGTTCCAGAGTCCGGTTTCAACAATCCGCAGATCATCCGAAAGGTCGTCGTTTTCCCGGCCCCATTTGGGCCCAGCAGTCCGACGATTTCACCGCGACTTACGGAAAGTGAAACGCCGTCCACAACACGGCGTCGGCCATAAGCCTTGGCCAACATGGTCGCTTCCAAAACACTCATCGATCCTCCTCCTTGTAGGCTGTCGATTTCATTGCGCCGTGTGGTCAACGAATCCGTCGCATCTTGCCGAAGTTGGGGAAAAAGGGAATCGGCCGATTCAGGGGATGCGGCCAAAACACATACAACGCGCGGCCGATCAGCATTTCGCGATCGACATAGTTCGGCCCGTACCAGATTCTGGAATCCATACTTTGAGGGCTATTGTCGCCAAGTGGAAGATATTGACCACTTTCCAGTATAAACATCGGCCCACCATCTCGATTGCGGCGATCGAGAATTCTTCGGGCTTCGGGGGTGTTCCAGGTTTGAGGATTGTACATCATTTGCAAGACCTCGACCGTCAATGGTTCGAACTCGTTCGCCGCGCTCTTGTTGCCACGCGCGGATGTGTAATAGATGTCGCGCCAGACTTTTAGTCGATGGATCGTCATCTGAATATCCTGAACTGCAATCCCCAGGGGTTCCGCATCACCCGGATCGGCATTCGACCACCGTGGATAAATCGGTCGAGGGCGTTGATAGGCTGAGGCGTTAAATATCACTTGCTTTCCATTCACCCACAAGAACAATTGATCATCGACGTTGGCAAACAGCACATCGAATGATCCTGGTTGGCGGAGCGGCGTTTCACCAGATGGTCGCGCAACTTCGGCACCTTCTCCGTCAACAAACTTGACGTTCGGATCGCTGCATGTCAGCGTTGCCTTGCCCGATTGGCAGTCGATTTCGCAGGTAAAATGGGCGCCGCCCTCGACGGTATCCAGCCACAATGTGCCGCCATTACTTACGATATCGATCTGCGCTTGCAATCCCAAATCGCCCACCCAATGAATACCGTTCATCCCTAATGGAAGACCACTCACGGGCCGGGTTTCGCTGTGATTGTAGGCATAGAAGTCACCGATTAATCGACCGGGGGATTTCAAAATCCAGTCCGGGGCAGTCCCGGTGGATTCCATGAACGACCAGGCTTCATCCGTGGGTGCATGGTGGCGATAGCGCAACCATACTGGTGCGCCGGCGTTCGCTTGGATTCGGTAAATCGGTTGATGTTGCGATACCACGGTTTCCCAAGGGGAGGAACTTCCAGCCTGCCAGGCCTGCCAACGCAATGGCCAACCCGCTTCATGCAACAGTTTGGGGATATGGTGTGTGTCATCGACCAATTGCATCATCACTCGGACTTTGTCAGCGGGTTTGCGGACAATGGTTTTAACCCATTGGTCCCCGTCCCTAGACATTTGGAAAATATCTCCGTGTTCAATAGTCAGTTGGTCTCCTGGTACTCCGACCAGGCGTTTGATGTAGTTCTGTTTTCCATTGTTGGGGTTTTTGAAGACGATGACTTCAAATCGGTCGGGTTCGATAAAGTCATACAGGAACTTGTCGACAACAATGCGGTCGCCTTGATTGGAGGTATGGTCCGGATTTCGCTTGCGGTCCATGGCCATGCGGTAATTGCAGATCGGACAGGTGGTATGCGTGACCATATTTCGATTGCTTGGCGCTGTCAGCGAGCTTTCACCGCTGGCGCCGGCCTGATAGGCGTAGCCGCATTTTGCGCAGGTCACATCCATGTGTTGTCCCATCAATCCAGGCGCCATGGAGCCCGTCGGAATAATGAAGTTTTCAGCTTGAAACGTGCGGAACAGG
>DAOLCX010000246.1:0-5197 GCA_035327685.1 Pirellulaceae bacterium
TGGGCATGCGATGCCTGTTGTGTTACCGGAGGCAATTCGGCCTGGTTGCGGCGAACCTCTAATCGGGCTTTCCCCTGAAATCCTGGGGTCAATTGGCTGGGATCGCGGTTTTCATCGATATTGAGCCGCATCGCCAGCAGTCGTTGTTCGGCGGTATCGATCACTGCGACACCGGCGACCCGCACTCCTGTGTAGGCACCATCCACTTCCCCTGTTGCCTGTCCCATGATGTACACCTTGGTCTGGCCGGAAGACTGCTCTTTGATCATCAATGAGATTTGATTATTGATGACGGTCTCCAGTGCGAAAAATGCTCGCACGGCATCCGCCGATGCGGTCCACGGTTCGCCAATAGTGGCCCCAGTGGTCTGCAGCAACCCGGCGAATGCCAAGGGGTCACCGGGGATGGTGAGTAGATCCAATTCCTCTTGTTTGATAATCCCGCCGGCTGGAAAGTACTGGATGGGTCGGCGATGTTCTTCGCTTAATAATCGCACGGTGACTTGCCGTCGATTCTCAGCCAGTTGGTTTTGTATTTTCTGACCATCGAGATCGATGTGCGCGGTAGCATGCTGGTAAGACCTAACGGCCTGTCGAGCATCGGCTTGGGTTTGGGCAAAGCGGAAATCAGCGTTGACGGACATGGGAACTGTCTTGCGTTGCCGGTCGTCCGTCTCGAGCACGACCAAACCATCGAATTCTGCTCGGATTTGGTAGTTGGCTGTTTGGTTGTCGGTCTTGATCTGGATGGCCACATTGTCTTGGTTGCCTGCTACACTTGCAGATGTGCAGCCTGGGTTGAGGCAAGCTAATCCATACCCTCCCATGAGTGTAGTGCATGCGGCCAAAACCGCGATCCATTTGGTGAACCCGTGGTAGTTCAGTTCAGTTGAACGATGATCATGGGGCATGATTAAACTCGATGGCTGTCGGTATTTTTGAGTCCTAAAGCGGAACAGACATAACTTCAACCGTAACATCGGCAATCCGAAGGTCACGTGTCTATTCGCGGTTGCGCGCTCGTAGCGTTCTGATGTCCAGGGCGATTTCGATATGGTAAGATTGATGGATTGGGGAATCTGAAACGTGTCACAATGGCATAAGGCTCAAAGTTGGTCATCCAAAAATTGAACACTTTTTGTCGCGTTTTGAAACAGTCTTGGGAAAGGCTTGGCAGTATCTCATGCTGGCACACTAAGAAAAGCCACCTATTTGCAAGATTTTTCCGATTTTTCCGGATTTTAAGTGAGCGCGGCCTGCAATTTGCCGTCTAAGGATCGTCGGAGTTTACGTGTAGGAAGGAAGTCGCCAGTTGCCGCTCCAGGAACTCTCGGTCGATTCAGTTCGAGATTTAGGGCGGCCAATCGGCCTTTTCCTGAAACTTAGCGTGTGTTCCAATCGTAAAAAAGCGTGTTAGACGTTCCATTGCGGGGCGGTTAAGGTTAAGGAGTTCAATTGCGTCATCATAGGATTGATTAATTTCGACTTGGGTTTTTGAGAATCTGGGGAGGTTGGTTAGCACAACAAGAAATTAGGGCATTTGAGGCAAGTGCCTGAAATCCGCTGCGGCGGAACAGAAGAGAGGGGTTACGATGCACAATTCATATTACAGCCAAGAAATTCGCGCTTTGCGTGACCAGCAAACTCGGTTTGCGCCCCGCGAAAAGAAATTGGAACAAGCCGACCGGGCGGAAGCCTTGCTTCACACCATCGAGCCCGAACGGGACTACAGTTTTGAGTATGTTTGCTATCGGGTGACCGGTTTTCGGCCGGATGCCAGTCGAGTTCCATCGATTCCCGGACGGCACCTCATTCAAGACCTTCGCTTGTTGATCGAGGATTTGTCCGACTCGGCAGATGTCCCAGTCGATCAAGTCGGCCAAGCGGTGCTCACCGTTGATGAGTTGGCACAGCGATTTAATGTAGCTGACAAAACTATTTCACGTTGGCGGCAGCAAGGGCTGATCAGCCGCCGATTTGTGTTTCCCGGTGGACGTAAACGCGTCGGATTCCTGCAATCGAGCGTGGACGCTTTCTTGAAACTGCACGGCGCCAAGGTCGCCCGTGGCCAGCGTTTCAGCCAGTTGAGTACGACGGACAAGGAAGACATTATCCAGCGGGCCCGGATGTTGGCGTCTCGTGGTATGTGCCCTGGTGAAGTCGCACGTCAGATTGCTGGTCAAATGCACCGCAGCGTCGAAACGATTCGCTATACACTGCGACAATTTGACGAGAAGCATCCAGATCTGGCGATTTTCCCCAACCAATCGGGGCCTCTCAATCTGGAGATCAAGGAACGGATTTTTGCTGACTTTAATCATGGCAAATCCGCAGAGCAAATTGCGCGGCGTTATTGTCGCACGCGCTCCACGGTTTATCGAGTCATCAACGAAATGCGGTTTCAAGCAATTCAGGAGTTGCCGCTGGATTATATCGACAGTCCAGAGTTCCACCGCAAAGGGGCTGAACGCCGAATTTTGGACAGCGAGATGCCGGTCGCCGATACGTCCGGTCGCAAGGCCCGTGTGCCGGCGGGATTGCCGCGCTACCTGGCTTCGCTGTACGAGGTTCCCTTGTTGACTCGTGAGCAAGAGCAGCACTTGTTCCGCCGATACAACTACCTCAAGTACCGCGCGGACAAACTCCGTCGAGCCTTGGACCCCACTCGTCCTCGCGCCAGCGAAATGGACCAGATTGAGCAAGTGTACCAAGATTCGATCCGCATCAAGAATCGGATTGTGCAGGCCAATTTGCGGTTAGTGGTGTCGATTGCCAAACGCCATGTGACGGCCAGTGATGATTTTTTCCAACTGGTCAGCGATGGCAATGTGTCCTTGATTCGCGCGGTCGAGAAATTCGATTACAGCCGAGGCAACAAGTTCAGCACGTACGCCAGTTGGGCGATCATGAAGAACTTCGCCCGCACGATTCCGGACGAGTTTCGCCAGCGGGATCGGTTTCGCGCCACCAGTGATGAACTGTTCTTGTCACGAGCTGACGAGCGGGGGAATCACCTGGTGTTGGAAGCTGAACACCTCCGGCGGAAAGAGCAAATCAGCCGCATTTTGCAACAATTGGACAATCGGGAGCAGCAGATCATCATCAGCCGCTTTGGGTTGGACCATCAGCATGAGCCGCAAACGCTGAAGGAAGTCGGCGAAGAGATGGGAGTTACCAAGGAACGCGTGCGGCAGATTGAAGTCCGCGCGTTGGGCAAACTCCGCGCCGCGGCCGAGCGCGAACATATCGAATGGGAGCCCTTGGAGGAATAAGCCTGAGGCTGGGAGGCGCCGGCGCCAACGGCCGACGTCTCCCATTCGGTTATTCCGATTTTACCGGCCCGATTCTCGTCCTGCCTGCACGATTGACGGCAAATCTGCCGGAATCGCTCGGCGCGCCGAGCTAGAGTTGAGTGCGTGCAGTTTAGAGCACAATACCGATCGGAACTCGTTTTCCGGTACTGGATTCCAAGATCAGGAAATCGCCCATTTCAGTGCCTGGCGTATGGCCAAGATTGGGTAATGACTTCTATAACACGGCAGAGGTTGGATCATGGTGAGCTATCTATTTCGGCTGGGCGATACGCTCATACGTGACGACGACGGCGCAACCGCGGTTGAATATTGTGTCATGTTGACCGTGATTATCTTGGCACTCGTCGGTATTTTTGCAACGGGCGATGTGCAGCGACTGCTGTTCGAGGACAACTCCGACAAAATCGGCGACGCTCTTAATCCATAGGTCCTACCGTACCCAGTACTCAGCGCCCCAATCGGGGCGAGATCAAATCGGGTGGCCGTTCCAGCGGGCGAATGCTTCGATCGCGTAGTACTCTGGCAAACCGATCAAGTTGAATTGGGTTGCTGTATTGGTGTTGCGGTCCACGGCACGTTGCCAAAATTCACGTGGGTCCGAGCCAGGAAACAAGGCTTCGTCCTTCTGACTTTCGTGCATGAAGATAGCCTTCTTTTTCAGCAGCATGTCGCAAGGACTCAGCGGGACGGCGATATCGATTTCGTGCAATTCGTATTCCTGCCAGGCACCGCGATACAAGAGTACTTCGGGGATTTCCTCCCCCTGTTCTTCCATTTCGAACAATCCCTGGAAGATCGCCTCCGCACAGACACGATGCGTACCGTGTGGGTCGGATAGGTCTCCCGCCATGTAAATCTGATGGGGTCGGATGTGCTGAATCAGGTCTTTGATGATGCGCACGTCTTCCGGCCCCCAAGGGTTTTTGTCGATGGTCCCCGTTCGATAAAACGGCAGGTCCAAAAAATGGCAACGATCTTCCCGGCATCCGACTTTAACGGCGCCTGCCTTGGCTTCACTCCAGCGAATCAAGGCTTTTATTTTCCGCACTGCCTCGCAGTCGGGAAGCCCCGGAAGTTTGTGTGCCAGGGACTGCACGACTGCGGATTCGACAGCCTCGCTTTGCTGTCGATCAATGCCAAATTGGCGGTTGTACTCGGTGACCAGGTCCGCGATGCGCAAGGCGTCGTGATCGAATACGGCAATATTTCCACTAGTCATGTAAGCGATATGGACTTCGTGGCCGTCGGAGTTGAGCCGAATCAAAGTTCCGCCCATACTGATCACATCGTCATCCGGATGTGGGCTAAAGCAAATCACCCGTTTGGATTCGCCTTTGCCCGCTGGGTGGTAGGTGATCGTTTGCGACATCAAACGGAAGACTTGATGGCAAATTGCATGCGCCGGCCCGTGTTTCCGCAACAACGTATGCAATCCGTTAGACCGGAAGTCATCGTCGTCCAACTTCAATAATGCTTTATTGGTTTGTTGGCACAGCCACAACACGGCGCGCTGTATCAACTCTTCAGTCCAGACCACGGTACCACGTTTCCAGGGAGTCCGCTTGGCCGTCAACTGCGACGCCGCCGCTTCATCCACCAGGATCACACAATCGCTGTGGTCTTTGAGCAATGAGGCGGGAAGTTGCCTGGTTGCCGGACCTTCCGCAGTCTCCTGAACAATCCGGGCTTTATGTTCTCCCAGCGCCATCAGCAAGATTTTGCGGGCCTCAAAGATCGTCCCCAGCCCCATCGTAATGGCTTGAGTCGGCACATTGTCCAGGCCAAAGAAATCGCTGGCAGCAGCCCGTCGTGAAGTTAAATCTAACTGCACTAAACGCGTGCGGCTTTCTGGCGAGCTAAACGGCTCGTTGAATCCAATGTGT
>DAOLCX010000247.1:0-5191 GCA_035327685.1 Pirellulaceae bacterium
GTTGATGTCTTGTTCAAGTTTTGAAGCCGACGGAGCCTCTGTGATGCTTGCAGCGTGCGGCCGGCCACGTCCGGGGGGCTCCGGTAAATCTGGTCTGGGGCGCTGCACGGCTTCCCGTGTTGGAAAGGCAATCAATGCCGGCGGCTTGTCTTGAGACGTCAGGTCAATCCCCGTCAAGTTAGCTTCCAATGGCCGTTCCGCCATTTCCACAATCCACGCCTCCAACGCGCGGTAATCTACTGAATCGCGAGACATGATCGGCGCACTCAAACCAGCGTGAGGTGTGTGACAGGCAAGCAACAAAGGACGTTGTTCCACCGGTCCTGTACCCCAATGTTGGAGGGTCCGAATCAGATTCTGCAGCTTCATCATCCTGGTCGATTCGGCGCCAGGCGGAACGCGCAACACCGCCCACGTGGAATCTTGCGCTCCATGGCAACCGCCCGTGGCGCAATTGCGCACTAAAATCGGGTCGATGTGACGCTCATAATGCAGAACTAAATGTGGTTCAAGCCGCGCAACGAGTTCGCTCATTTCGGAATTTGGCAACAATCGTGGGCCTGAACGCTGGCGCTCTTCGTAAGACACGGGATGGACCTCCGAATCTGACTCGGTGATAGGTCGATCGCGATCGGGTTGGGGTGCCCGGTCGAACTCATGACTTGCGATTGGTTTCGCTGCCGTATCCACCCTGGAACCAGCCCGCTTCGCCAAATCCAGTTTCTCACTGAGTCGCCACAATTCCCCGCGACCGATGGAGTGGAATTGCAGAATGTCAATTTGCGATTGGGCTTGGTCCCACAGTTTGTGCTGCACACACCATTCGAACAACTTGACATGTTCATCGGTCGAGTTGTTCGCAATCCGCTCGCGCCGATAACGATACGCACCATCCATCGATTGAAAAATCGCGTCAACCTGGTGGCGCGGCAGGACCATCCGACTGCCGGATTCGGTCCAAACGCTAATCGTCTGCCCGTTGGTTTCGACACGACCCAACAACACATTGCCGTTGGTTAACAGAACCACCCGATCGGAATCGACGGTATTCAATTGCTGAGCGCAGAGTTCTGGCGCAGCAGCCCCAACCCAGGCGCACAGCGCAACCAGTAGTATCAATCCTAGACCCCTCATCGGGCCCATACATAGCAATCCCACCCCACCCCGTCAACGGAATCTAAAAAGGGACACCCAATCATCCCGATCACCTCAACAGGTGCCACCCACCTAATATTGGCGGTTCAAAAGGGCAAAAGGGGACCCTCACATTCCGGGTCTTGTTTAATGGCCTGAAAAGCCTGGCAGGTTGGCGGATTTGGGCAATTGGTCAATGGCTATTGTCATTAAGGCCGTGCACACACCGTTCTTTGGCCCTTACTCTGCGTAGACTTGACCCTGAAAGAGCCGCGGCGAGTGTCCACCTGTCGTTTTGAAAAGTTTGATCGCGTCGAGGGACTGACTAAAACGCCGATGGCCGCCTTTTCCGAAAAACATAGTTGACAAATTCGGGGGGGGCGTGGTGGGGGTGGGAAGGGGCTAATATCGGTTTGTCTTCTTATTTAGACGGGGAGTGAAGCAATGCAAAAAGATGTATCCGCTATCACGACAGCAATGATGCCTATGTTGTTGTGCTTGATGCATGGAACCACGTTTGGGCAAAACTACGGGATAGACCATCCCCTCGAAGGCCAAGAAATCGCAGTTAACATCGCCCAGGTTTCCGCAGACGGGATTGCAGTATCTGTTGGAACCGCGAATCGTCCAAAATGGATTAACCATCTCGTCAGCGGCCGTAACTCGGCAAGAGTCACAGTGGGCTGTAAACCTACCAGCCCCTTTCGGCGGATTCCAAGCAGGTGATGCAACAGTTGATCTCGGCAATGAGGCCATCGGCGGTTTGGATTGATCCGTTTCAAGGTGACTTGAATTCATCCCTCATGCAAGGTATTGAATCGTTCAAAAACGCCGGTCACGCTCGAACACCCGACACGCTGAAGTGCTTTGGTTGATCACGCACTGCCATTCTCTGGTTGATGCAGCCGGTCCCTAACCGTTCAAGATATTCCTGGCCAAGCTTGGTTCTGGTGCGTTCCGCAAGTCGTCTTGTTGTAGATCGATTCCCTGTGAGTGTCGCGGATCGATTCGTCCAAGCTAACGTGTTTTGTCGAACGACATCGTCCACGCACTCTACATTTCGTGCACGGTTACGGAAAACCTAACGTACGACACGGTAGTTTTGGATAGGCTCTTATTTGGTTTCCACGGTAATCGCCATGATGATTGGCGCGGTTTGGTCGGGGCCTTTGATCAACTCGATGCGGGCAATCGGCTCGCCGCGTGCCGGGATGACCGTCAAATAACGGAGTTGTTGACCACGAAGGGCAAAAGCAAACTCGGATTGTGGCACATCGACTCGGCGTATGTAATCCGCGAAATGCTCACCGTTCCGCAGTTCATGGTCCTCGCGCTCGCCGTCCGAATAATGCAACCGCACGATTAACGATACGGTTTTCTCTTGATTGTACGGGTAGGCCCAACCTCCGACACCGCTCAAGAAATGGATCACTCGCGCTGCGGAGTTTAGCGGAAGTTCAACCCGCCGGGGCATCGTCCCCGCCAACGAATTTCTTGGCCCGCGCAACAAGATGGCGTTGGGGCGTTCGCCTTGCAGCGGATCGATCAACTGGAACGGCACGCCGCGGAATTCCTGTGGGCCCCATTCGGCAAAAATCAGCCGCTCCACATCGGCACCGCGATCATAGAACATGCCGCGGTCACTGGCGACCGTGGCCACTTTGCTCAAATCGAGGGGTAACCATGCCCCCCGCTGCGTCAGAAACTCCAGCAGGTCCGTCATTTGCGCGACATTGATCTCTTTTTCGATTCCCTCGGGCATGACGCTCAACCGTGAGCCGCGCATCTCCTCGATGTCGTCGCGCAATATCGTTTTTCGTTCGCCCTGCGAATTGATCAACTCAATCGCCGTCCGCGATTCGCTGGCCAACATCCCCGACAAGGTCAATCCGTCGAGCGTCTGCACATGGTACATGCGAAAATTGCTTTCCACACTCCGATTGGGGTCGAGAATGTGGACCAACAACTCCTCTTTGGGGTGCACGGCCATACCAGTCAATTCGGGTCCAATGTCGTGCCCTTCTCCGGAATGCCGATGGCATTTCGCGCAATTGTCGGTGAAGACTTTTTTGCCAGCCGCAGCGTCCCCCGCCGTATGGGTGGCGGCCAGGTATTCTTCGAGAACAGCTTGCCGGTCAGCGTTAGGGAGCGCACCGCCGCGTGTGAATATCGCCACGGCCCGCTCGCGCAACAGCGTGTCGGAATGGTTTGACAAGGCAGTCCGCTGTTCGAGCGTCAAATCGGAAACTTGCAGTTTCCCTTCGTCCAACGCCGACACCAGCGACTCCGTCCAGGTTCGCCGTGCCAGCAACGTCTCGATCCCCTGTCTTCGAACGACCGGAGACCAGTTTTCCATCCGAGCAAAAATCACCTCCCCTAACATTTCAATTTGGGAAGCACCCAGGGCGGCGACAAATCCGGCCGCCAGTGTGGGTTCCACTTGCGGATTGATGCGGTTCAAAATCGAGGCCGCGGTGTCGGGATCCGCCGGACGAAAACTCACCAATCGCCGCGCCGCGTCAATCCGTTCTGACTGGTTGCGCTGCGCATCATCGAGTTCTCGCAACAGTCCCTCCGTCACGGACCGCGCGTACCCCTCGAGCCGCTGGCTTCCCCACCGATCGGCCAACTGCAGAACCAACGCCCGTTGGTCAATGGGGAAGTGGTTGACCAGCCCTTCCAGCGCATCGTCGATCGAATCGGTGATTGGTACATCCACCGATGTTGGCCAACCAGCAGTCAACCCAGTGACGATCGCGGTCCCTACGGCGGCGTCTCCTCGCATCATCGCACCCAACAATATGTCCAATTCCATCGGTTCCTCGGCAAATCGCCGCGCGACATGTTCGGCCACCACGGTAATCACCTCGTACCATTCGGGGGTCAAACTTGTGGCCTCGGCCAGGGCCGGCAACCAATGGGTGGCATGTCGGGCCGCTGCCGATGTCGCCGCATCGCGAATCCAGGGGTCGCGCGCATTTCGGGGACTGCGCATGCCATTCAGTACGGCCCGCCCGCCCAATTCAGAACTCGGCATGTCCGCCAACGTCAAAAAGGCTTGCAAGCGGACTTGCGCGTCCACATCGACCAGCAATTGATCATCCACAATCGCCGACAACGATTCGTGCGTCAGGGGAAGAACCTGCAAGGCGTTGCGACGGACTCCCGCCGAACGATGCCCCAATGCCTGGTACACAGCCTCAAGCACTTCAGGATGATCGGCATGGATGGCATTCAAGCCGTGGAGGGTCCACAGCCCTTGAATTGCTCCGGCGTTCAAGCCAATTTCGTCAACCGCTGGATCGCCGACGAGTTGTATCAGTTGCGGAACGACATCCCGATTTCCGCGCTCGACCAGCAGTCTCTGGGCGTGTTTGCGCCACAACATGGTCGGATGGGCCAATGTGCGAACCAGCGTCTGCGGATCAGCACCTGCCAAAGTTAATGGCTCGCTGGGCGGTGAACCTTCGTAAACCACTCGATAGATGCGACCATGTGTCTTGTCGCGGAGGTCCGTTTCATACGCAGCTCCTCGCCCCGTTTCAAAGCCGTGCGGCGTCGGGTTGTGCTGTACGATGTAGTTGTACCAATCAATGACCCATACCTGACCATCGGGACCAACCTCGGCCATGATCGGCGCGGACCATTCATCGTCACTGGCCAGCAGATTGAATGGGTTGGAAGATCGAAATCCCGCACCCTGGGGTTTGAGTACAAATGTGCCGACCAGGTGCCCCGTCGGTTCACTGACAAACGCCGCTTGATTCCAGTATTCCTGAGGATAGGCGCGGGCCGTATAGAGGGCATGTCCTGCAGCGGCCGTATAACCTCCATGTTGATCAACTTGCCGCACGCGGTCGGTGATCGGGCGAAACCGATAGGTGTCAGCGATCATCCGCAACACCAGTGAAGGCCGCCAACCGGCCACGCGTTCGTAATAACGATTTGGAATCGGCATGAACACGCTGGGATTGCGATTCGCCGTCGAGCCAAAGATCAACCCTTCCTCGCTGATTCCCAACCCCCAGGTGTTGTTGTCCGTCGAACGCAGGTATTC
>DAOLCX010000248.1:0-5186 GCA_035327685.1 Pirellulaceae bacterium
ACAGGATCGGCGTCAATTTGATGCGGCGAAAGAACTCCCGCTTCAGGCGTTGAATCACGCGTTCGGCAATCAATCGTTCTTCGCCGACATCGCCCGGCGACGAAACAAAACAACGTACTTCTTTCACGATGGACAACCCATAAACGACACCGAGAAGAGTTTTAGTCGAACAATTATGCTGACGATTGGCCAATCATTCGTCAATCCCGCGCAAGTTGTTGTCGCTCTGCCGAGTCGATTCCAAATAGGCGGACAGTAATATCTGGGCAGCCAGTTTGTCTAACAACTGCCGCCGCTTTTTCTTGGTGGCTCCGCTCGCTTGCAGAATCTCTTCCGCCCACGACGAAGTGAAGCGTTCATCACAAAACGCCACGGGCCGGTTCGTCAGTTCGCGCAACCACGTTCCAAACTCGGTCGCCCGTCGCGCCGATTGACTGTCATGGCCGCTGAGATGCACCGGTAACCCCACCACAAATCCGACGATCTGTTCCCGCTCAGCGAGTTCCAAGAAAAACTGACCGTCCAACCGTTCGTTGCGCCGGTTGTAAGTGACCAATGGCGAAGCCAGGCTTTGTTGCGCATCACTGATCGCTACGCCAATCCGGACCGTGCCGAAATCAATGCCAGCCAATCGGCCTTGTCGCGGCAATTCATGTGCAGATTCGGTCACGGCAGTGCACCCGCCCCACGCCGTGGAAATCGGCACGAGGCCCGAAAGTTGACGGGCACCGTTGATCGGCAGTCAAGTCGCCCCATGGTAAACTCAATCACCTGAAGCCTCGCGATGGACCAGAAAGCACTCACTGCCACAGCCTTTCCGCATGTTGTTGTTCGATCGTCTTCCCGTTCATCTGGTTGCGGGTCACAAAAAACCACCACGCCGCACGCAGCCAATACAAGGGAATCCGACATACCTCGTTCACTTGCTGTCGAATGGCCACTTCCAACAGCTGAGGAAAAGGCATGGTCCCTTGCGAAAACCGCATTCGCTTGATGCTCATCAAGTACTGCATGGCCCGGCGGTGTTGTGACTGCAACTCATCGGGCGCTGCTCCATGAAATGACTGCGCAAAGGAACCTGTGGATCGTGGAACCGCGAATACATCCTTGGTGCCAGACGTAGTCAATGTGGCCCCGCGCTGTTCGTCGATGATCGATACAAAATCAAAATAACGCTTGTTTTGCACGAGGTACATACAAAAATAGCTGTGATGATGGCGGCAGCGCCACACGACAATCACGTTCGGGACCACCGCCCGCACCAAGAATAAACCGACCAGGTCCATTCCCTGACCCTGAGCCCACGCTCCCCATTCTCTCGAAAGCGCCTGCATCCAGGCTTCTTCCAAACGAGGTAGCGGCTCAACGCGCGCAGACCGCAATTTGATCAAAGCATTGGAGGTGGCAACCCCCGCCAGCAAGATCACGACGATGGGGATTGCGATGACGAGAACTATGATGATTGCCAATGTATTGGGCATGGCAGCACCTCCCATTACCACTTGGCAGGGCGAATCTCGCCAACTTTGTCACCGCGACTGTTGGTGATCGGCCGAGTGCGCTGATCACCAACCGCTGCTTCGATGCCCCTGTTCATAGCACCTAGGCGGTCGAGAACCGCCAGCAACACTTGTGGCATTCCGCGCGATCCACCGTCTTCAATCTTGACCGCCACGCCGACGTCCGGGTCCGTCAATCCCAATCCATAGCAGGCCTCAGCGCCGGTTTTGCCAATCAATTTACCAGCGCTCGACTCCATCAGTTGCGCGTCAAAACTGCCCCGGCTGCTGATTAATTCCGGGTGAGCCTGCATCGCCTTGCCGATGGCAACCGCCGCCGCTCGATAGGGCTCAGGCGCCGCATCTGGATTAGCCAATCGAGCGTAACCCAACGCCAGGTTATAAAGTGGCAACGCATAGTTCGGCACTCCACAACCGTCGATTCCCCATTCCAGCGGCTGATCGTAACTTGTGAACTCTACAATGGCTTCCCGCATTCGTTGCTGTACCGGGTGGTCGATTTCCCAATAGCCATTGGGATCAGCGCCTAACAATTGAGTCAACACCAACATCCCGCTATGTTTCCCAGAACAATTGTGCCGGAGTCGCGTCCCCCCGACAGCCCCGCAAAACAGAGCTGATTCATCACAACCGATCCGCTTTAGCAACCTGCCAACCACCGCCAGATGTTCGTCATGCCCTTCATGCGAAGCACACATGATGGCAATCTCCTCAGTGCTGAGCTGAAAACCGCGATCCATCGCCAACCGAATCGTGGCCATGGCTTGAAACGGCTTTAATGCCGAGCGGGGTAAAATCAATTGCTGGGGATCGCCGACTGAGCGCACAATTTTGCCGTCCGGCGTGACCACCACCAGACGGCCGTAATGCCGTCCCTCCACAATCGGTCCACGGGTGACTTCCACTAACACACCCGACAACTCAGACGCAGGGATCGGTTGGCCATACAATATCGGTGCGGCCAGCCAACTCAGCACAGTGAACACCAACCAACAATAACACGATCGCTGTCTTTCAATGCGCATAGTCTCACCCAACCTAATATGAATTTGTTGCAGACTGGATAACATTGTAGAACAATTGTCCTCAATAATTCAAAACCCTAGCTGGATTAACCATTCTCCAGGATTTGCTATTCGCCAAAGCTGAGTATTTGGGGACAAATGCTCGACAATTGAGCACTTCCAGTAGGAGAGCAATGGAAGTCAATGGCTCAACACTCAAGCACTTCCGCCAGTTTCGGAATGCGTTTACAGATACTCGGTCCAACCCCGTGCCTCGATTTCCTGCACGATCTGCCGAAGCGCCGCCTCGTCCCGCTTGTTGGCTACCAAGGTCGCGTCAGGCGTGTGAACGATAATCAAGTCGCGAACGCCGACGGCGACGACCAAATGATCGGTTGTGGAACGGATGATCGAACCGGTGGTCCCTAACCCTATGTACCGCGCCGCGTCGATGGTATTCCCGTCCGGGTCCTTGCCGCTTAGCCTTTCTAAAGACAACCAACTGCCAACGTCATCCCAATGAAACGGAGCTTCAATTACCATCACATGCGGATACCGCTCTAATACCGCATAATCAATTGACTTGGCCGGAATCTGCGGGAACCACTTCATGAGCGATTGCTCAAAGGTTTCGCTGTCTGGATGCGCGATGATGCGGTCGATCATCTCCATCGTGTCCGGCTCGAATTGGCGGAGGGCCTCCAACATCGTACGCGCCGCAAACACAAAGATTCCAGCATTCCAATAAAACGTGCGCTGTTTCAAGAACTCAGCGGCGACCGCAGCCGTCGGTTTTTCGCGAAACTGGCGAACGCGATAGGTAGCCCCCTCGCCGCCAGAAACCAGCTCGCCCCGCTCGATATAGCCATAGATTTCTGCCGGATAAGTCGGCGCGATCCCCAATGTCAACAACTGGCGGGAGTCTTCCTCGACCCAACGCACGGCCTGACCCACCGCCGCTTGAAAGGTGGCGGTCGGTTCAATCACATGATCGGCTGGGAGCATCAGCATCACGGCATCCGGGTCTGCCGAACAGGCCAGCGCAGCCGCCAGTGCCACGCAGGGGGCTGTATCCCGTTTGGCCGGTTCGCTCACAATGCCGATCCGCGCGTCATCAAGTTGTTGCCGAGTGGCGGCTGCCAACGACTCGTTTGTGAACACGGTGATCTGTTCGGGTGGGCAAAGTCCCTCCAATCGCCGAACGGTCGCCATCAACATGCTCTCGCCGCCAACCAGGTTTAATAGCTGTTTGGGAAGCGCGCGACGGCTGGCGGGCCAAAACCGAGTCCCCGAACCACCGGCCATAATCGTTACATGCAACATCGCTCACTCATCAATCATCCCCTCACACCAAATACGTGGACTCCGAAAAGTGCGTCCCGGCAGGCAAACGGCGCCGCAGCGCCTCGGCATCCAGCGCGAAACGCGGATTGATCTCCAATAGTGCCCCCGCAGCCATCGAACCGCCAGCTTGAACCAACCAGCGTTTATACATGTTTGACATCGCGGCGCGGACCCACTCGACCGTTTCAGTTTTGGCTGGTGGTCCGTTCTTCAATGCCGCAAATCCATCGGCAGCGTCAACCTCACACACCAATGAGCGTTCGGCCAGCGGCAACAAGTCAAAAATAAATCGCTCGAATTTGATCGCGTTGGGAGCTGCCGGCACGACCTCGCGCCCCTCGGCATCGACAAACGGTACTCGTTTCTCGGCGCGATGAAAGGGGAGTGCATCGGCGCGATCGGCAGTTCGTTCCAAAAACGACCGCTCAAAAACATGCACGGCGATACTCCCCGCCCACAATTTCAGCGAACCGTCTGGGTTCCGCAAGTGCGCCACTTCGTCCGGCAAGTCGCTGTACTCGATCACATGCACGCGACCGTCGATCTCGGCAAAATTTCCGACACGTTGCAGTGGCTCTTGTTTGCGGATCGCCTGACTGGTCATTTCGGATTGGCGCAGCAAATGGTGACCGATCAATTGCGGCTGACAAACCTGCAACAACGGATTGTCGATTTGGCCATAAAAGATGTGCTCCACGCCGCGCCGCCGCATGTCGGTGAGCACGCCATGCTGTACCATGGCTGCCAACGTCCCGCCGTGCCCATCGGGGCCAGTGGCTATTTTATCGGGAGCCGCCATCAGCACCTGCCGAGTGGTCCGATCGATCGCCGGCATGACCCCTTGGCAGAAAACCTGCACGTCTTTTTCTCGATACCCAAACCAACGCTGCGATTGGAAAAACTCGACCGTCTGCGCGTGCGTCAATGGGCTGGTCATCACATACACCGGGATCGTCACACCGAACTGCGCACCTCGCGCCGCCACGTGGTCGAACATGATTTCAAATAGGCTCCGACCGCTGACCGGTCCGATCGGGTAGAAGCCTTTGGGGCGATCAAACCCCAATCGTGTCCCTTGTCCTCCTGCCACTAACACAAACGCCACTCGACCACAGCGAATGGCCTCGCCCCCCAGTCGCTTGGCTGTCGGCAATTTTTGCGGATCATTGAACTCGGCCAACGTCAGGGCAGGGGGGGCGAGGGCCCGCGCAGCCAGGGTTCCCCAATCGACGGTCCCTCCCGGCGACTCGAAGACTCGATGCATCATCGGCCAATCAAACGCCACTACCTGCCGCGCCAACCGCTGTCTCTGTTCGCT
>DAOLCX010000249.1:0-5169 GCA_035327685.1 Pirellulaceae bacterium
GGGATGTCACATGCATGGAACCAAGTGCAACGCCGACGGATGAAAGAGTTAAGCGATGGCAGGCTGCTGCAGCAGATCGCTGCGCTCACTGCGATGCAAGTCAGCTTTCGTCAGGCATTGACCAACAGTTTGAAAGCATTGGGTGAGATTCTCAATTGGCCGGTGGCGCACGTTTATTGGCGGGATGCGTCGGGAACGGTCCTGGAGGAGAGCGGAGTTTGGCACGGTCCGGCGGGCGGCCAGTATGAACTATTGCGATTGGCCGCCAAGGGAAATCGGTACGAGCGGGGCCAAGGCCTGCCGGGGCGGATTTGGGAAACGGGAATACCCTTGGTCGTCCCGGACGTTTCTAAATCCCCCAGCTATACTTGGATGCGCGACCCCGAACGACTGGGTGTTCACGGCGCATTTGCAATGCCGATCCTGGTCGGTTCGCAAGTGGTGGCTGTGATTGAGTTTTTCTCGACGGAACCGATGCACGTCGATCCGGATTTCGCCCCGCTGGCCAGAAAGTTGGGAGTACAACTCGGTCGGCTATTCGAGCGGCGACGCTCCGAGGAATTGTTGCGGGAGAACGAAGAGCGCCTGCGACTTGCGTTGCAAAGCGGTCAAATGGGTAGTTGGGAGTGGACCGCCGATTCGAATCGCGTGATTTGGTCTCAAGAGACGGAACGAATTCATGGTATCGAGCCGGGTCAATTCTTGCGAACTTCGGAAGCTTTATCGCAAACGATCCACTCCCTCGATCGGAATCAAGCCATGGAGGCCTTTCGGACGGCCCTCACGTCGGGTCAGGATATCAAACTTGAGTATCGGATTGTGCGCCCTGACGGTACAACTCGCTGGTTAGAAGTATCAGGTGCGATCCACACCGGGCCGGAAGGTCAAAATCGGCGGATGATCGGCGTGTGCACTGATATTACCCATCGCAAACAGGTCGAGGCCGGGCTCAAGCGGGCCAAAGAGTCTGCCGAGTCGATCAATCGATTGCGGAACCAATTCCTGGCCAACGTCAGTCACGAGTTGCGCACGCCGATGAACTCCATCCTCGGCATGTTGCAATTGGCACTGGAGGAAAAGGACCTCCTCTCTCAAGAGCTTTGTGACTGGTTGGAAACGGCGCAGCATTCCGCCGATTCACTGTTGGTGTTGCTCAACGACCTGCTGGATTTTTCCAAGTTAGAGTCGGGCAAGGTCCGCATTGAATCGCAGCCATTTGCGTTGCGGAAAATGGTGCGAGAGACGATCAAACCGTTGTCGTTAAAGGCATTCGCCAAAGGCGTCGAGTTGATACTGGAAGTCGCCCCCGACGTCCCCGACGCGTTGATTGGGGACGCGCATCGCTTGCAACAAGTGGTGATCAACCTGGTCAACAACGCGATCAAGTTCACGGACCAAGGCGAGATTGTGATGACCATTGAACGCCAACCGGACGATGACGTCTTTGGATTCACCTTGATGGGCGACGAAGCTTCTGTTGATGGGCCTCACTTACCGGTGATCAATTCGGCTAACGATCGTTCCACGTCTTGGGCCGCGCTGCGCTTTTCCGTCTGCGATACGGGAGTCGGCATTTCCTCTGATGATCTGGAACGTGTATTTGAGCCGTTTGCACAAGGCGACGAATCGTCAACTCGTCGGTATGGCGGCGTGGGGTTGGGACTCGCCATCACCAGTGAACTGGTGCGTCGGATGGGAGGCGATTTGGCGGTTCGCAGTACGCTGGGCGAAGGGTCAAGTTTCGAGTTTTCGATTGCTTGCCAACTGCAGACAACCGAACCCGATGCTACATCCACCGATGAGTTCGAGATTGCAGCCCTGCGCGACGTGTCAGTGCTGGTGGTAGATGACAACCGCAGCAGTCGGCAGCAATTGGGTGAATGGCTCAAGCGGTGGGGACTCGCACCGGATCTGGCCATCGATGCTGAGCATGCTTTGGGCAAACTTCATCGCGCCGAACGCGAAGGGCGGCGCTATGGGTTGTTGATTGTCGATGGCGTGATGCCAGGAATGGATGGATTGGCGTTGCTGGAATGCATTCGCTCGGGCTTTGATTCCCCTGCGCCGGCCATCATGTTGGTTTCGCCCGCGGATGCCAGAGCCTTTAAGAAGCGCGGAGGATCGAAGCATGTGGCAGCGTACTTGGAAAAGCCGGTTATTCCACCGGCGCTGTATGACTCGCTGCTGGCGGCATTGAGAATCAGATCACCCGAGCATCGGCAGCGTTTCCGGACGACGGATCGAGATCGCCCGACTCGCCCGCTTTCGATTCTGTTGTGCGAAGACTCGTTAGCGAACCAGAAAGTGGTTTGTCAAATGCTGGGACGGCGCGGCCATAAAGTAACGGTTGCCGGAAACGGTCGAGAAGCAGTGGAATTATACCAGTCGGACACCTTCGACAGTGTGCTGATGGATGTTCAAATGCCGATCCTGGATGGCTTCCAAGCCACTGCCGCCATCCGTCAATGGGAAGTCGAGCGCGGCACTTACACTCCGATTATTGCCATGACGGCTCACACGATGCAGGACATGCCCCATCGCTGCCTGGCCAGTGGAATGGATGCGTACTTGGGCAAGCCCATCGATGCGGACAGGTTGAACGCGTTGGTCGAGAAGATGGCGGCCATTCCCGGCGCCGGTCGGCAAACTCAAACAAACGGTTCTGCCGAGTTAACGAAATTGGATATCAACGCCGACTCGCCACTGGCGGACGATTCACCGGCGATCGATTTAGCGGATGTGATGCGGCGGCTGGATGACGACATGCAACTGTTTCGCGACTTGATCGAAGTGTTTGAAGGCGAGTCCGCGACACTGCTGGACGAAATTCGAAAGGCGGTCCGCGCCCGCGATGAGAAGAAGTTGGAACATTCAGCGCACAAGCTGAGAGGACTAGCGGCCAACTTGGGTGCGCGGGACGTCGTTCAACTTGCCGATCGATTGGAAACGATGGGGCGCGAGGCAACGTTCAAAGGTGCTCAAACCGCCCTGCGCTATCTGCGTCGCGAGACAGATCGCGTTTTACAAGAGCTGAGCCTGTTCCGAGAAGCACCGAGTCTAACTTGAACCAGAATCGCGGTTGTTGGCCAACGCCGAAGTCTCGGATGTGGGTTGACGATCAGCTTGTTGTGAGTCGCGAGCGTCCTCGTTGTTAGCGATCAGGTGCTTGATGGAGATCCCCAGCGATTGAAGCTTGTGCCGCAGACTTCCTCTCGTAATCCCCAGTATTTCTGCAGCCCGCGATTGTTTGCCGGACGTCTGTCGCAGTACGTGCGTGATCAGATACCGTTCCATCATCTGCAGCGATTCTCGATACAGCGCGTTCGATCCGGCCGATTGGCGCTGGTCGATAAACGTCCGCAAGTCATGCGGTAAATCAGCATACGCGCCGTGGGAGTCCACAGGCGAATCCGAAGCTTGGGCGTGTTCTGACTTCAATACATCGGGGAGGAATTCGGGAACGATAACTGGGCCAGTCGCCTTGAGCACCGCTGTTTTGAGAACCGTTTGCAACTCGCGAACATTGCCTGGCCACGGAAATTCTTTCAACAGTTGCAACGCTTCGGGCGAGACCCCCTGAATGGGCTTGTTCAATTTCCTGGCAAATCGTCGCACACAATGTCCGACTAGCAGCGCAATGTCCTCGCCGCGCTCACGGAGAGGCGGCAAGTCGATCCGATAATCGTTCAAGCGATGATACAGGTCGAGTCGAAAGGTCTGGTCGCGCACCATCGCGTCAATATCGCGGTTGGTCGCGGCGATGATGCGCACATCGGTCGTAATCGTTTCCCGGCCGCCCACGCGCTCAAATCGTTGTTCCTGCAAAAGTCGCAGCACTTTGCTCTGCAAGGTCGGCGACATGTCACCGACTTCATCCAAAAAAATCGTGCCGTGATTGGCCTGCTCAAACTTGCCGATATGCCGTCGATCAGCTCCTGTGAACGAACCTTTTTCATGCCCAAATAGTTCGCTTTCTAACAGCATCTCCGACAGCGCCGCGCAATTGACTGCCAGAAAGGGTTCTCGATTGCGTTGGCTATGCTGGTAGATCGCCCGCGCTACCAGCTCTTTTCCAGTTCCGCTCGCACCGCAGATTAACACGGAAACATCTTGGCCAGCGACGCGCCCAATCTCGCCGTACACGTTCAACATTTGTGGGCTGCGACCGATCAACGCGTCACTTGAATCGGGAGATGGTTCATCCGTCTGAATTTCATCCAGTGCCACCGGCACGCGCATCAGCCGCCGCGTTTCCAAGGCGCGCCGAACGACATCCTGAACAAGGTGTATGTCCAACGGCTTCAACAGAAACTCGTAGGCACCACATTTCGTCGCCTCAATCGCGGTGTCGCTGTCGCCTAGGACCGTGATAAACACGATCGGCAGCTTCGGATCCATTTCGCGGATTTGCCCCGCAATCTCCAGGCCGGAAACATCCGGTAATTTGATGTCCAGCAGCAGAACGTCGGGCTGGATACGTCCGACCGCTTTTAATCCTGAAGCCCCGGACGATTCGGCCGACACGTGTACATTCATTTCCCGGAGTGCGCGCTCGACTAGCGCCATCACCATTCGGTCATCGTCAATGATCAAAACATGGGTCATAAAAGATCCTTCCGATGCCGCGTTCCATGTCGCGCATGATTCCCTGGCGTCAAACTATGTGCTCGGCCAGTTCAGGGCCATAGCCATGGTTGAATTGTCGCTAAGGCCTGCGGAGATTTCAATTCTCAAACAACTCAAATCGCGGGACCGAACGGAGCCATCCTGTCCCGAACCGCCCCGATTGGTAGAATGTGGGCCGATTGTGCCTGGCGACAGGAGGCAGGATGGAAACCGCGACTTTGTACATGTTGGAACCACTGCAACAGCAAGGGTTTGTGCTGATTCCCTCGGCGGTGGCAGGGGAGGAGGTCGCGCGATTGCGCGTGCTGTGTGAAGAGCGACTGACGGTGGCGTCGAATACGGCGATCGCGCTGAGCAGTCGCGGACACGTGTACGCTGCACGGAACGTGATCGACGCCGCGCCGGAACTCAACAGCGTCTGGCAAACAGGGGCGATCCGCGAATTCTTGCAGAACGCACTAGGGGAAGGTGCCGGACTTGTCCGCGTGTTGTTTTTCGACAAGCCGCCTGACCGGACATGGTCGCTCCCCTGGCACAAGGATC
>DAOLCX010000250.1:0-5146 GCA_035327685.1 Pirellulaceae bacterium
GCTGGCCCTTGGGTTGTCCAGGGCTGCGAATTGGCGGGGAAAGGCGCGGGCTGGAACTGCATGGGTGGCTGTCCCAAGACTGGCTGTGTGTGTGTCCCCATTGCCGGTTGGCCGGTCCATTGGGCATGGACCGTGGGGACACAGCCCAAGATAAGGGCTATCACCCCCAGACGGAGCGGCCAGTTTTTTTCCGTGTTTTCTTGGAAAAGCTTCAATTTCCAACCTGTCCGTCGCCGATGATCACAAGTTCCAAACAAAGCATGGAGCGTAATTACCAATGGGGCAAAGTACAGTCAAGGCGAATCGCGGCCTTGCCAGCGTTAGAAAAGCTGGTAACATGGCGAGTTTTCACCATTAAACTGGACGTTGTGTTGTAAAGCTGGTGTTGTGACTTCCCATGGCTGTACCTAAGAGAAAACATTCGAATTCGAGGTCGGGTAAACGACGCGCGCACGACCGTTTGACACCCAAAAAACTGGTGCTTTGTCCGAAGTGCAGCACAGCACATCCATCTCACGTTGTTTGCCCGAAATGCGGGTATTACATGAGCCGAGTGGTTGTTCCCACCACGGAAGGGTAGTCGGCGATCGGTGCGGTTGAGTCAATCAACCAGTTGCAGGTTAGCCTGTCATTTTGTCACGTCTGTCTCTTGGATATTGATTTCCGACGCGCGGCCAGCGATTTTTTTCTGGTTAAACGTTGCGTTTTCGCGGACTCTCGCTGCACGGCACACGCTTTGCAACTCTGCAATTGCTTGCAATTGACTGCCTAAACGGCACAACATTGAGTTGTCTATCTGCAATCAGGTTTTAACGAATTCAGCGTTTATTTGAGGCGAGACGGAATCCATGGCACAAGGTGAGAAAATAATCGGCATTGATTTGGGAACCACAAACTCGGTGGTTGCGGTTATGGAGGGAAGTGAGCCCACTGTGATTGCCAATCAAGAGGGAGATCGGACGACCCCAAGCGTCATTGCATTTACGCGAGACGACGAAGTTTTGGTGGGCGCTCCTGCGCGCAACCAACGAGTGACCAATCCCGAACGGACGGTTTACTCAGTGAAACGTTTTATGGGGCGTCGCCATTCGGAAGTGGCGACCGAAGAAAAGATGGTCCCTTACAAGGTCGTTGGCGGCTCTCACGAGTATGTCAAAATCCAAATTGGGGATCGGGAATACACGCCTCAAGAGGTTTCTGCCAAGGTATTGCGGAAACTGAAAGAGGCTGCCGAGTCGTATTTGGGCCATAAAGTCAGCAAGGCCGTGATTACGGTCCCCGCGTATTTTAACGATGCCCAGCGGCAGGCGACGAAGGATGCGGGTGCGATTGCCGGCTTGGAAGTGGCGCGGATCATTAATGAACCCACGGCCGCTGCCATGGCTTACGGCCTGGATAAAGGCAAACGAGAACAGAAGATTGTTGTGTTTGACTTGGGTGGTGGAACCTTCGACGTCTCCGTATTGCAATTGAACGAAGAAGACGGCATGAAAGTCTTCGAAGTGATTGCCACGAACGGAGATACGCACTTGGGGGGTGACGACTTCGATGAAGTCTTGATCCATCATGTCGCTGACGAATTCAAGAAATCGCAAGGGGTGGACTTGCGCAAAGACGTCATGGCATTGCAGCGTCTGCAGGAAGCATGCGAAAAGGCCAAGAAGGAGCTTAGTTCGCGGCCTCAAACGGACATTAACCTGCCGTTTATTACGGTGGTCGATTCGGTGCCGAAACATTTACAAATGTCGGTGACAAGGGCCAAATTTGAGGAGTTGATCGACCCATTGATCGAACGTTGTCGCAAACCGGTGGAATTGGCCATGCGCGATTCCAAACTGGCGTACAACGATATCGACGAAGTGATCTTGGTAGGTGGATCGACTCGTGTCCCCAAGGTGCAAGAACTCGTCAAAAAGATGTTCGGCAAGGAGCCGCACAAAGGTGTCAATCCGGACGAGGTCGTGGCCGTGGGGGCGGCGATCCAAGGCTCCGTGTTGGCTGGCGATCGCAAGGACGTGTTGCTGCTGGACGTGACGCCGTTAACGCTGGGGATCGAAACCGAGCACGGGATTTTGACCGCTCTGGTCGAACGCAATACGACCATTCCCACGGAAAAGAAGCAGACTTTTAGCACGGCTGCGGACAACCAAACAGCCGTTACTATTCAAGTCTATCAAGGCGAACGCAAGATGGCGGCTGATAACCGACTATTGGGCAAGTTTGACCTGACTGGGATTGCGCCGGCTCCGCGCGGTGTGCCGCAGATCGAAGTCAAATTCGATATTGATCAGAATGGGATTCTCAAGGTAACCGCCCGCGATTTGGGTACTGGGAAAGAGGCCAAAGTCGAGATCAAGGAATCTTCGGGGATTTCCGAGGAAGAGATCAAACGCATGCAGACCGACGCGCAATCGCATGCCGAAGAAGATCGCCGCAAGTTCGAATTGGCTTCGGCTCGCAACGAAGCCGACAACATGTGTTACCAAATGGAAAAGCTGATGAAGGAGCATGCTGAAAAGTTAAGCGACAACGACAAGCAGCCTTTGGAATCGGCGATCAAAAAAGTGCGCGAAGTCAGTCAAGGCGAAGACGCGAACGCGATCCGTTCGGCGGTCAAGGATTTGGAAACGGCCTCCCATGCGGTCAGCCGGGCGATGTACGAACAGGCTGGTGCCGGAGCGGGGGCTGCGCCGGATGGCAATGGCGCTCATGGCACTACGCCGGCTCCGTCGTCCGCCGACGACGCGATTGATGCCGAGTTTGAAGTCAAGAAGGACTAGTGCCCTGGCAATTCAAGAAATGAGTGTTAGGCGATCATGTGGCGCAACGCTTTGCGTCGTAAAGACGCGACCCGTCGCACTACAGTGAACGCACTCCAAATTAAATCCTGACAGAGCACTCGCGGCAAGTTGTGCCAGGCAGTGAGAGTTCGTTTGGATGGCGATTCAGAGCGACCGAGGGCAGTCGCTCTTTTCTTTTGGACTGACAGAATACAAAAGATACAGTCGCAGATGGTCGGTCGCGCGTTGGGAGTAAGCTGGGTTTTTGGCGCAAGCGGCCTCTTCCAACTCGCGTGCCAGATCGCTGAGGCGGTGCAGTCCGACGGTGCCGCCCGTGCCCTTGATCCAATGCGCCAGTTTTGCCAACGTGGTCCAATCATTTTGATGGTGGGCCGCGGCCAATTCATTGAACTTGGAAGTCAGCTTGTCGATGAATTCAATGGCAAATTGCCGGAAAGGTTCGTCTTGTGGAAGTTCCTGTTGCCAATTCAGTTCATCACCACAAGGTGGCAATCCGGCCTTTCGACGAATAGGCTGACCGTCATTGGCCCGGGAGGGTTCAGCCGCGGTTTCCAACCCAACGCCATGGATCCAACCGGCCACTTTCCTCAACAGCAGATTGATATCGATCGGTTTGGATAGATAGTCGCTGCATCCAGCGTCACGGCATTTTGCTTCATCACCTTGCATGGAGTTTGCCGTCAAGGCAATGATCGGCGCATCAAACCCTCGTCGTCGCAATTCGGAGGTTGCTGCATACCCGTCCATTACGGGCATTTGCATGTCCATCAACACGACATGGGCCGGTTTGCGTCCCAGCCATTCGACAGCCTCCAGACCATTTTCGCAAAGCGAAACTTCCGCACCGGCTTCGCGCAGAATCAGCGATAACAATTCACGATTGGTATCGGTATCATCGACGACCAACACGTGTGTGCCGACCAGCGCCATTTCGATATGGTTGGCGGTCACTTCGTCACTAATGTACTCGTGAGCCTGGTGATGTTCGATCAGATCTGAAGGAGTCAGCTCGCCCGTTTGAACCCGGATAGTAAAAGTACTTCCGGCTCCTGGTTCACTGGCCACCTGGACTCCTCCTCCGAGAGTCTCGGCCAATTGCCGGCTGATCGCCAGTCCCAAGCCCGTGCCTCCGAATTTCCGGGTGACCGAATCGTCGGCCTGAGTGAACGGATCGAAGATTTTCCGTTGTTGTTCGGGGGTCATACCGATTCCGGTATCAGTGACTTCAAACTCAAGCAGGGGGTTTGACTGGCAGGAATCTTGGACCATCCGCATGGTTGTCGCGACGTATCCATGTGTTGTGAATTTGATGGCGTTGCCGATGATGTTGGTGAGGATTTGGCGGAGGCGCGTGGGGTCGCTTGTGATTCGGATGGGCACCTGGCCGTCGAATTGAATCTTCAGAGCAATGCCTTTCTCTTCCGCGCGAACCTGCAACGACGCCACCACATCGTGCAGAATTTGGACGGGAGCGCAATCGATAGCTTCGACTACCATCTTTTTGGCTTCAATCTTTGACAAGTCCAACAAGTCATTGATCAATTGCAACAAATGGTTGCCGTTGGCGTGAATAGTGTGCAGTTTTTTTCTGACTTCACGCGGGTCTTTGATCATTCCTCGCAGCAAGACGTCTGTAAATCCAATCACGGCTGAGATCGGCGTGCGAATCTCATGGCTCATGTGGGCTAGAAATTGGCTCTTGGCATTATTGGCGGATTGGGCTTCATCGCGGGCTAACTCCAGTTTGGTTTGAGTAGCCAACAGTTCCTGGGCGGTGATCTCCAGTTGTTGGGAGCGGGCTTCAACAGTAGCCGTGCGCTCCATGACTTTTTCTTCCAATTGAATGTTCAGTTCTTCCAGCGCATGAAACGTGTCAGCTTTCTCCAAAGCGGCCCCGGCGGACGTTGCCAGGTAGTCGGCGATTCGAATTTCATCTGGCCCCCAGAGCCTGGTCAATGATTCGTGGGCGACATAAATACAGGCGACAACCTGATCGCGCAAAGTGATCGGTGCGCAAAGGAATGATCCGTGGCGCTCAATCGACTGAGAGCCCAAGGCGATCTGTTCGCGATCAGCCACCGTTGTCCGACCTTGGTTTACCATCTGCTCCAACAATTGTGTATCGAAGGCAGGTTCATGGCCTTCGACAACGCGCCACGCGGGTCGATCAGCAGAGGGAATGGCTTCCAACAGCAACGTTCTTTGGCCGCGCAGTAACCGTTTGGCGGCCTCCCATGTATTGGCGAAGATCTGGGGACGAGTATTGGCGGTGACGACTTCTCGGCCCGCACTGAGCAAGGTGTCAAACCGATCGAGCAAAGAAATCGATTCGTTTCGCGTTTCGC
>DAOLCX010000251.1:0-5146 GCA_035327685.1 Pirellulaceae bacterium
CTGCCTACCTGCTAGTCACCGCACCATTGGCGCCATCCACGCAAGAGTCAATCGTGGGGTTTGATCAGTGGGCGCTCCTGAAAACCGAAAACCGAGTCTGACCCCATCCCCCATCCCCATCCCCGTACCTGACAACTCGTTTCGAATCCGTTGCCCGGGCTCTTTCCTGAGCGCAGCGCGTTGCGCCGCACTTGATAAATGAGGACGTCTAGCGCAATGCATTGCGCCGCGCGCCGCAACGATGATCCGTTTGTGCGCTGTAAAAAGCTGGCGATATCGGTCACGTTTCGCGGAAAAGCTGTAGTTTGCTATACGAAGTCTCGTGAACGACTTGCGCCTGGCACATGACTTGCAATGTGATCGCGGCACAGTCATTCGTACTTATTGGTGGTGTTTGACTGAAACGTGTTTATTTAATGCAGGAGATAGTCATGCACGATCTGGGACCCAGCCAATTGGAGCAAACGAATATGCATCCCGAATCATTCGCACAGCAAGAGTATTTTGAAGGAGGATTATCGTATGAGTCACCGTTGGAGGAGGCCATTGCCAATGAAACGGGCTACTACGAGTCTCCTTTGCAGGAAGGCGGATTCTACGAGGCTCCCTATCAAGAGAACCCGTATCAAGAGGCGCCCTATCAGGAAGCGGGTTACGCACCGATAAACGCGGGGGCAGGGGAGTTTATCGGTGAAGGTGAATATTTTGAAGGGGAACACGCTCACGAGTATTTCGAGACGACGGACGAAGAAGACGAGATGGCCTTGGCAGCCGAGTTGTTAGAGGTACAGTCGGACGCAGAGATGGATCAATTCCTCGGCAAGCTAGTCCGCCGCGCCGTGCGCGGCGCCGGCAGGTTTCTGCGTACTCCGGCTGGCCGCATTGTCGGCGGCATCTTGCGCAACGTGGCGCGGCGAGCACTCCCTATTGCGGGCACGGCGTTGGGAACATTTGTTGGGGGGCCTGCCGGGGGAGCGATTGGCGGAAAGCTGGCGACAGCGGCCGGCCAGGCTCTGGGCTTGGAAACCGCCGGCATGACCGAGGAAGAGGCCAACTTCGTCACCGGACGGCAGTTCGTGCGCTTTGCCATGAACGCCGCGCGAAACGCGGCGGCTGCCGCGCCGAATCAAAATCCCCAAGCGATTGCAGCCCAATCGGTGCGCCTTGCCGCGCAGCGATTCGCGCCTGGACTATTGGGGACCCCAGCGCGCCGAATTTCCTTGCCACCCATCACAGGTCGTCGGCGGGGCGTCTGGGTGCGACGGGGAAACTTGATTGTGATCTACGGCGCCTAACTCCTGCCGCGACAAGCGGCGTCGGTAGCGAGCGGCGATTTCAGCGCGAATGTGAGTGTGGACAAACCCGAGGTAGGCGTGAATCGTCGCCACTCGAGGGGATGAGAAACGCGACGAGGTGGATGGTTATGTCTTCGCAGATTGATGCCAAAACATTTTTGAATCGCGAAGCAGCCGCGTTGAGAACGCGGGTTGATCGGCTGGTTCCGTTTTCCCTGACGATGACGATGGCACCGGCGGCAAACATCTCGAACGAAGCATTGGCCGCCATTGAAGCGCACATGAAAACCAGCCGCCGGCGATTGCGACAGGCCATTGAACAGTTTCGGGGTTGGTTGAGTTCGCCTGCGGGGGATACCGCGTCGGCCGCCGAGGCGCAACGACGATTCATGATCCTCAAACTGCTCTTCAATTCGATCCTTTCCCACTTCGACGTCTTTGCCGATGTGTTAGTGCAACGGAGCGAATCGGGAACCGGCGTGTGGATATCTGGACTGGACGATATGGCGGCAGACGCGATGCGAGTCCAAGGGGCGTCGATTGACCCACCCCCAGTGGTGTGTTATCTCGACCGCGGACACGGGGCCGCCATTCGGCGGGCGCGGGCCAGGTTACCCGGCGGTGGCATCAATCCGGTCGCCGTTATTCGCGTGCCGCGGGAGCGCATGGTGGGGCAAGGAATCGGCGCATCACTTGTCCATGAAGTGGGCCATCAAACTGCTGCGTTGCTGGATCTGGTCAACCCGCTCCGCCTGGCGTTTCAAAAGAAACAGCGGACGGCGGACCTCGCGCGGCGGGCAGCTTGGATCTGTTGGGAACGCTGGGTGTCCGAGATCGTCGCCGACCTATGGGCGGTTGGCAAACTGGGGCCCACTGCGACGTTCGGCCTGATGGGGGTCGTCAGCTTACCTAAAGCGTTTGTCTTTCATATCGACCTAAACGATCCTCATCCGTTTCCGTGGATTCGGGTGATGGCCAGTTTGTCCATTGGCCAAGCGTTACACCCGCATCCTCAATGGTCGCGGATCGCCCGCATGTGGGAAGCCATGTACCCCGTCCAACGGTTGCCGGCATCGACCGTGGCATTGATAAGTATTCTCCGCGCGACGCTCGCCGAGCTTTCGCATGAACTGTTGAACCATCAGCCACAAATCCTTGGCGGCCGAACATTAGGGGATGCGTTGCGCGCCGATCAACGTTCGCCCGATCAGGTGGCGGCGACGTGGCGGCGGTTTCAGAAACAGACTGACCAACTCCATACACTCCCGCCGACATTAGCCATGGCCGCGATTGGCCAGGCGCGCACATCAGGGCAAATCTCTCCGGGAACCGAAAGCAAGCTGATTTCAAAACTATTGTTGGAGTGGGCGGTGAAAAGTTCGCTCGATTCCGCGTACCAATCTGTACGGTGCCGACGCAACGTTGTTGCGCCGGTCAATCGTGTTCCGTTCGTTGCTGCCGGACCCGATCGCGCGGCAATTGGATTTCTTTCTCAATCGAGGGTGACTTTATGAAAACGCCTGATAACAAAACCACACTGAAAATTGCGTCGAAACACGTGCATAACCCAATGACCATCATTCCCGGTGCCGTCGTGGCATTGGAAGTCGAAGGAGAACTTCAGCCGGGCGATTATCGTTTCTCGATTGAACCCGAAAATCTGGCGCACAACATGCGCGTCGAACACGGTGCGCTGGACTTTGGCGAGGGCGTGTGGAAGGTGGAAAAAGGGGTCTCCGGCATTCGAATCGTTTTCGATGTGCCCAGTAACATTGCACTGAGCGGCTCAGGCACGTTTGAGGTCATTGTCCGTCGAAGTGGGCCGCCTGTTGGATTCTCGCCGACAACTACCGGAGAAGCCTCCGCCGAAGCAAGCGTTCCGCCGTCGGAGTCAATCGAAGCTGCGCGGATGACCGTACCATTTGTGCTGGAAGGCGGCGCGAACCAAGCTTTGAGGAGCGGTGTGGATGCAAACAACGAGCCGATAGCCGTGTCCATCGTTCGCAAAGAGAGCGTGCCGTCGAACTACACGCGCAGCATCGTGATGCATCGGCTGATTTCAAAAGGGTGCGAGCGGCTGAATTTCAACTTTTACCGCCGATACATGGACTACCTGTTATGCGACGGAGAGAATCCGGAATCGCTAGAGCTGGGACGCGACAGAAGCGGTGATCCGATTCACGTATCAGGAAAAGAGATTGACGTTCACAATCGAGCCAATCAGGTTGCCAACCGATTGTATTTGCCGTTTTCGGACACGCAGGCGTACCGAATTCTGAAGATGGCGACCGAGGCGTTTGTGCTGGTCATGAGCGAGGGATTACCCACCGAGAAGCAGGGTCAGCTGGCAGTGTCCGACAACGAGATCAAATCGGTGGCAAAACGAATCGGCGCCGTCGTCGATATTCCCAATACGCCGGTCGCTGATTTTCATTCCAGCTTGGTCGGCGGCCGCATTCCCTACCTGGTCGCCATTTTTGAGCGATTGGAGAGCATGGGCGAAAAGACATCATTGTTCTCGGGATTCGATGAAGCGAGAAACTGGTTTATCCGGGAGCGAGGCCAGCGAGAATCGTGCCGCGGCGTCCTGCGAGACAAACTGACCAAACCCATTTTGATCGAACTGATCTGGTCCTATTGGCACGAGCAGGCGATGCAGGTGCAAACGATGCATGCAGTTCGCAATCGGTTTCAGAATATTCGCCTGAGTAGCGAAAACGACCCGCTGGCATCGATGGAGATTGGCGTCCTCCGTCCGTTAAACAATCTGCTCTGGGGTTATATCCAAGACGAGCAGCATCGTTTGACGCTGGCGCGGCGTAATTATGAGTACGAGCACCACTATGGGTTGTCGCTCCGCGGCAAGGCGGTTCCTACCGCGCAACCGGTTGAACGGCGTTCCAAGTTTCTGGAGGCGTTTCACAATCTGCTCTATATCAGTGCTGTGTACTTCAAAGAAGACGACGACACCAATCGCCGCGCCGATGCGTTTCCGGTGCTGAACGCGCTCAAGGAAGTTCATTTCCTCCTCTCCGAAGGGGCTCACAATCAGTTCAACGATCTGCCGACAACCTCGCGGATCGAAATGCTGATGGAGCAATGGTTGTTAGCACGACCGGAGTTTCAGTCGTTCTTACCGTCGCGCGAATCGGTGGCCTATCCGGAGGACTGGATGGGTTCGGTGGACGCGATGAAAACGTTGCAAGGGTGGAACAGCACGTCGGTGATGTTCTTTAACGACTTGGCGCGCTACGGTGAAATGCTGCTCCTCTCCATACGATATGGTCACTGGAGCGTCGTCGCGGATCGGGACGAAGCGGCCAACTGGGCGAAGATTTGGCGCAGTCAAATCCAGGGCTATATCCATGCCTATCGGATTGTGACAGGGGTCGATCTGTCCATCGAGCCCGATCGCCAAGGGGCCGAATTCCGTCGCCGCGACCCGTCCCTATTGATCCAGGACCGTTGGGAGGAACAGAAGCGAGCGGGATTGGCTCGACCCTCGTCCATCCAGCTTGCCCCCAGTCCGACAGCCGGGGCGTGGGCGCAACCGCGGCTCAGTCCAAAGCGGTAAGACGACACAACGAACACTGGCAGGACTTGTGAGTCAGATTGAATTAGTATCGCGAGCTGTGATCCAGGCAATGGAAGGGAGTTTATGAATACGACTTTGGAAACTCATTCGCGTCATGGTTGCCGTTGTGCCAACTGCAGGGGTGAACACTTGATGTTGGCGGAAGCGATGCGCGATGAAGTAAGCGCAGTAGTGCGGCGGATGCTTCGCCGCCGTTGGCCCCCGCGACCTCGGCGGCCGCGACCAGCTGGCGTTGCGCCCGGCTCGGGAACAGGTG
>DAOLCX010000252.1:0-5142 GCA_035327685.1 Pirellulaceae bacterium
GCGGGGGGCATATTGTTGGGTGGGCTCGGTTTGCAACGCGCCGTACAACGTGCTGATCTGTCCGTCGAAATCCCAGAACTGGTGAAACCGAGGTGGGTGGGGCACCACCCGCCCCTGCTGCTCGTCCTGCGGATCGACACTCACGCCCATCAGCCAACAATCATTGTCGTCGAACAGGCCTTCACTCAGCCGCAGACATTCCAGTGTCTGCGCACTGACCGGGTGGACTGCGGAACCGAATAGACAGAGCACAATCCGCTTACCGGCCACTGTATCAAAATGGAATTGCGGATTGTCGGCTGAACGACCCACGAACCACGGTGCCGGTTCGCCAGGGTGAAGCTGTCGGAATCCCATCACGGTCTCCGTTTTCTATCGTGACGGCCCACCGTGCCGCGGACAGCAGCCTTCTACACAAAAGCCCGTTCCGCGGCAACGAGCATCTGATGCCGACCAGATTGCATGCGCAATCCTTCTGCATCCCTCCATTGTTACAAATTTAGCTTTCGGATCAACATTGAATTGCGATTGCGCGCACCTGAGGTTGATCGTTGCGTCATCTGGGAAACCGCCGAAAATGATAAACTAATGTGGAATGTGCAATATCGTGCGCGCTATATTCGGTGGCCGGCACGGGGCTCGGCACTATTTTTGCAGCATTTCAGCGAATACCAGAGCGTCAACGGACAATTTGGCAAAACTCGCGTCGATCCAAGCGATTCCGACTCTGGTCGAGAAGTAAATTGATCGTGTGAACATTAGCGGAACCCTATCAACGCAACGATGATTGACCCCATCTATTTTGTTTTCATTGCGCCCGGCATCTTGCTGTCGTTGTATGCCAGCTACCTGGTCAAGTCGCGGTTTCAGCATTATTCGCGCGTCCCCTCGGCCCGCGGGATTACCGGAGCGAGGGCGGCGCAAATGCTTTTAAATCGCGCTGGCATTTCCGACGTGCAGATCGTCCGAGTGGAAGGCTTTTTGACCGACCACTACGATCCGGCCAACAAGCGTTTGGCCCTGTCGCCGCCCGTTTACGACAGCCATAGCGTTGCCGCTTTGGGAGTGGCAACTCACGAAGCGGGTCATGCGATTCAACATGCGACGGGGTACTATCCGCTGGCCTGGCGGTCCGCGCTGGTTCCGGTCGTTCAGTTTGGCAGCCCCATCAGTATGTATGCCCTGATGATCGGTTTGGGTCTGATGGCAGCCGGCAGTGCATTGGGCAAGATTATTTTCTTCGTCGGCATCTTCTTGTTCGTCGGCATGTTGCTGTTCCAGTTAGTGACGCTGCCGGTCGAATTCAACGCCAGTGCGCGGGCCAAAGCATTGGTGGTAGAGGCCGGCATCATTAGTCCCGCCGAGCGCGAAGGGGTCGATAAGGTGCTCAATGCGGCCGCCTTGACCTATGTCGCCGCGTTCGTGCAAACGCTGTTGACGCTGCTCTATTTCTTGTGGCGCTCCGGCCTGCTATCCGGGCGCCGTGACTAACGGTGGCAATCGACCGAGGCTGTCCGATAATCCAACACGGAATCGTCTGA
Source organism: Pirellulaceae bacterium (assembly GCA_035327685.1). Lineage (GTDB taxonomy): Bacteria > Planctomycetota > Planctomycetia > Pirellulales > Pirellulaceae > BJ22. The sequence goes on from DAOLCX010000252.1 coordinate 1,542, forward strand.
ATCATGCCGTCGCTCGGCGATTCTCCGTGTGCCGATATCGCTGTGCCGATATCGCTGTGCCGATGTCGCAGGGCGTTTTCAGGACAAGGTCGCTCCGCAGGAGTTCGGGAGCGCAGGGAGTGAGTTCATGAACTCATCGGCCAGGAGGTCGCCCGCGACATCGACGCCCTGGTTCCAGACCGACAAGTTCCGCTCGACGGTGCGGCGGTGGCAATCGTCCAGAGGTTGCCCGGCCCAGTATCGGTAGTATTTTTCGTTGGCTGATGTCAACGCATGACCGACGTTGATCACCTGGTCGCCCGGCACCAATTCGGTCCACGTGTGATGCGGCAGCTTTCGGGCGGTGTGCACGATTTGCAGAATCCGTTGCGGTGTCAGACTGGTCAGGGTGTCGAACTCTTTCATGACGAAATAGGTTTTTTGGAATTCGCTAATCAAATAGTCGGTCGTGGCCAACCGCAACAAGTCCCGGTCGTTGGCCGGATCGATCAACACGCGATTGGACGCTGGCGATTCTACGCTGTAGCGCGTCTCGCCGGGTGACGACAGAATGCCGGCCCCAAACGCTTTGAGCTTCCCTTGCTGCATCACCAAACCAAATTCAACAGTGAACCAGTACAAGCGACCGGCGTAGAGCAACAACTCCTTGGCCTCGTCGCAAATGCGTTGCTTTTCCGCCGACGACCTGGCGGATTGCAGTCGAAGTTCCTTCTCGTGATGGATCAAATCGTTAGCCAACCCGTGGTTGTTCATGACTTGTGCCACTTGTGGGATGGTGAAGGTCGCTACATGCCCAGCCACATCGTGACCGACATCGGGTTCGGGCAGGTAATCGGTCCCCAAGGGCCGCATAAACGTGGTGACAGGAAAAAATTTGCGGCTGTGGCAATGAAAAAAAACCTCCGCAGGAATGATCATATTGACCGTCGCTAACTGCCAGCCTGTCTGCTGATAAATCCGCGCGTTGAGAATGTGATAGTCGGGGATCGTCGTTCCGCCGATCTCAAACATCTCCTCGCCGAGCAAATACTCGCGGCAGGCGTAGGCGTGTTTCGTCGCCTGTTGATCGGCCACCAGGCAGGCCCAGCTCAAGTGGTCTTCCAACGTGAGCGCTTCGTACACCTGCTCATTGCAGTATTCGCCAAGTTCCACAGTCTGGCCGCTCAGCGTCCCGATGCGAAACGGAACACCGGACTCAGCCAATTCGTAATAAGCCCGCGCGGCCTGGCGCTCAATGGGGTGTGGGACATCTTGGCGATCCAGGACCAGCCGCAATTGGCGCAGGCGATCGTCTTTAGAAGGTGGGACTACCGACGCCATTTCGACTCCGTGTTGTCGCGCGATATCCGATAGAACCTGTGTCGTGGCACTCATGGAAACCTCGTTTTCTCTCATCTGAGGGTCATCTCGAAGCCACGGTCAAGCTGGAGAGCCTGGCAAACCAGTAGTGTGCGAGAACGCGCTTGGCGCGCAAAAAAACGCACACATCCAGCCCATCGACCGCGTACCAACCGGCCCCGCCGCACTATGTCGCGCCTGACATTAACAACAGGCAGAATGCTCAGGGCCCGCAAGTTTTCAAGCGTCTTGTCGCCCCCGCCCTGCTCTTCTCCGACCAGTGCAGCGCATCGTTAAACTGCTGCCCGGCATCCGGGAACGAAACTTGCTATTCAGGGTGCAAAGTCTGTTCCATGAACGATCGAGAATGTTCAAGTGAGCCCAAACGATGACCCAAACAAGAAAAGCTGGAGCACAGAGTGTTAAGCGTACTGGGGAATCCGCCAAGCGTGATCGTCCGGCAGAGTTTACCGACTACAAACTGGGCCATGGCGGCTCTCGAGTTAAAGACCCGTTGCGGTTGATCGACGTCGATCATGTCCATTTGTTTGTGGGAAATGCCAAGCAAGCAGCGTTCTTTTACGCCTATTGTTTTGGGTTTGAAATCGAACAGGTTTCGGACCTGACCACCGGGAACCGCGAGTCGGCGTCTTATTTGTTGACTCAGGGAAATATCCGATTGCTGTTGACCAGCGGGCTGAGCGGCGACCATTTGGCCAGTCGGGAAGTGGCCCGATTCGGCGACGGAGTCAAGGACGTGGCCTTCACCGTCGAGAATGCCGAGGCAGCTTATGAGAAAGCTCTGGCCAATGGAGCTCAGTCGGCCTACGAACCGCGCGAGCGAACTGATGCGCATGGAACGGTGGTCACGGCTGGCATCCAGACTTTTGGCCGCGTCGTCCATTCATTCGTGTCGCGAACCGGCGAGTATGCCTTGGAGTGGCTGAAAAAGCAGGGGCCATTTGCACCGAGTTTTCAAACAACACCGCCTTTGGAAATCAACCAGTACAATCGGGCCAACCCGTGCGGACTGTTCTATGTCGATCACTGCGTGGGAAACGTCGAACTGGGCCAGATGAACCGCTGGGTGTCGTGGTACGAAGACGTCCTGCAGTTCAAACTGTTCAAACACTTCGACGACAAGGATATTTCGACAGAATACTCAGCGTTGATGTCCAAGGTGATGGATTCCGGTCGCGAACTGATCAAGATTCCGATCAACGAACCGGCGGAGGGGCGGAAGAAGAGCCAGATCCAAGAGTTCCTCGATTGGCACGATCAGACACCGGGGATCCAGCATCTAGCGTTGCTGACGAGCGACGCGATCGACTCCGTAGCGCAATTGCGTAAGCGGGGTGTCGATTTTCTCTCGATTCCAGATTCCTATTACGAGTCGGTGTGGGACCGCGTCGGCGACATTCGCGAAGACGCGCGGCGCGTCGAGGAGCTCAGGTTGCTGGCGGATCGCGACGATCAGGGTTATCTGCTGCAGATCTTTACCAAACCGTTGCAGGACCGGCCGACGCTGTTCTTTGAAATCATTTGCCGGCGCGGCAGCCAGTCGTTTGGCAAAGGAAATTTTAAGGCACTGTTTGAATCGTTGGAGATCGAACAAGAACGGCGGGGCAATCTGTAATGGGCGTCCCCCTTCATCCGACATGCGAGGTGACTAATGAACCTGGAACAATTCTTTAACAAGCTCGATCGACTCGGCGAGCACATCCCACTGATGTCGTTGAAGGAAATGCTCAAAGAGTTAACGGTCGCAGACCACGAAATCGCGGAGTTCGGATCGTTTCATACCGATCGTTATCAACGGAATCGGCTGCGACGGTCGGACCATTATGAGGCCCTGTTTCTGTGTTTCGAAGCTGGGCAGAGAACTCCGATTCACGACCATGCCGGATCGGCTTGCGGAGTCAAAGTCTTGATGGGAGTCGGGACCGAAACGGTGTTCGCCCGCACGGAAGACGGGTGGCTGTACGCCACCGGTTCGAGGCAATTACCCACCGGTGGCGTGGTCGGATCCAACGATATGGACACGCATCAGTTGTCGAATTTGCAACCCCATGGCGGCAGGTTAGTAACGCTGCACATCTACTCCCCGCCGTTGGGCGAAGTCGGCAACTATTCGCTGGATGACAATGGTGCGATTCACGTCCGCGCGACGGTCAACGAGCGACCATTTCGCGCGATGCACGAGCCTTCGACGGGACACCGGTCGTGCGGGGAATGCGATGGAAGCGGCCGTTGTGGAACCGAG
>DAOLCX010000253.1:0-5129 GCA_035327685.1 Pirellulaceae bacterium
CCGAATAACCCCGACCCTTGGTCGTGCCGACGACATCAACAGCCTTCACGCCTTCCAAATTAGCGACCGTAATGACCTGGCCAACTTCATAGCCCTTGACATCCCCGCGCAATTCGCGAACAAATCGCTTCGGCTCGCAATTGGCCTTGGGAAGGAGTGCCTGACCAGCCTGAGAACGGCGTTGATACCGCTTGCTATTGAAAGTGGCCGGATCGGCGACTTGCCCGCGCTCGGCGCGGCTTGCCTGACTGGACCGCGAACGGCGCTCCTTGGCGGGGCGCCTCTTATCGATAAATCCCAACTGAACGGCAGCGTAGCGATCGCGCTCGGCTGTTTTGATTTGCAAAACATGACAAGGCCCGGCTTCAATGACCGTCACGGGGGTCACGGCCCCGCTCTCCAAGTCAAAAATTTGCGTCATCCCGACCTTGCGGCCAAGTATGCCCTTGCCCATATATCACTCGCTTCGCTTTTTTCAGTTGGCTTGTTGCCCGAATGCCGACCTGGTGAACAGCCCACGCTGCCGCTTTCGGCCGGTCATATTCAAGCAGCTATCCTATCATTTTCTTTCTCTGATCATCGCCAGGCAAAATGCCCTTCGATCCATTACCGCGTGGTCGCCTTGATTTTGATCTCGACGCCCGGCGGAACATTCAGCTTATTCAATGCCTCAATCGTCTTGGCGGTAGCCTGGACGATATCGATCAGACGCTTGTGCGTTCTGATTTCAAATTGTTGCCGCGATTTCTTGTCGATAAACGGACTGGCCAACACCGTATAACGCTCAACGCGAGTCGGCAATGGAATCGGCCCATGGACCTCCGAGTGGGTTCGCTTGGCGGTATCGACGATCTCCTGAGCGCTTTGGTCCAGCACCGCGTGATCGTAAGCTTCCATCCGAATTCGGATGACTTCATGCATCGTACCTGCCACAGGAACTTGCCCTCGCGAAAATCCAATAACTAATCCACCGTAAACATTCGGGGCTGACGCCAGAACAATCTGGCAAGACGGCCTAATGCGACCAATGGGTGCGAAAAATCGACGAAAGGTAAAATGTACGAACTGCCTGGCGGCTCGTCAACGCCCTTCACCGGTCGATTCGGCGATTTTTGCGTATTTCCTGTCTGGGTAGGTAAAATCCGCTGGTCCCAGACTGCGCCAGGCAGTACGATGATGGTGCTGGACCCCATCCCCCCGGTCGTGAACGGATGATGCCAAGTGCTCAAGGAGTGGACCATCGGGAAATCGACTAATTCCTGCGAAAAAAATGACAGGATCGGACTCCAAAGGAATGGTAAAACAGGGGCGGTTGGAAAACCTGGCGAGAATTCGAATTGGTTTAAGATTGCGAGGGATCGGCCATGTCAAATCGATGGACAACCGCGTGTTTGCTGATGGTTTCCGGCTGTCTGGTGGTTCCTAACTTGGCTGAGGGGCAAATCGTCTTACAACAGCCCGTTTTTGGGGTCTTCGCCATCCGAACGACCGTCACCGTCCCTGACGGTGGAACAATGCGCATAGGAGGCGTTTCAGGATATTCGTCTGGAACGGTTTCGCGGGGCGTTCCCGGTCTGGCTAACATCCCGGGTGTGAACCGCGGGTTTTCCAATCGCGCTATGGGAAGCCATTCTTTTGGCAGTCAGGTCACCGTGTCTGCACAGGTGATCAGTTTGCGCGAAATGGAAGAAGCTGTGCTGGCCGAAGCCGAATCTCGACAGGCTGCGCGGCGAGCAGCCGACCCTAATGGAACGCTGAGCGTGCAGCAAAAGGCCGATCAGATTTCCAAAAACATCGGCCGCACACAACGCAGGTAAACGTAATCGTTCACGAAATTACAGGACCATTGTCCTTATTGGTTCATCTTTCGAAGATCGTAAATCCAACCAGGGTTTCGAACAATTGAGGACAATTGTTCCGCAGTGCTGCCATTCAGCCTGATACTGTGGACCGTTACACGAAAACGAGGCGATTAGTATCAAAACGAAATCCCCGGATCGTAACTGCGCTGAGCGGCAGGAGGGGGCTTGCCAAGTTCTGCAAATTCCTTTTCACAAAGATTCTTAAGGTTTAACAGGTCCCGATCATACTGCGCGGTCAAACCTGTGCCAAATACAATTGCCGCCCACCCGTAGAACGGTCCGGCCGGAAGACGGCCTTGACTGCGCCATACGATTCTCGTTTTGTCCGGTTCTTCTTCGATGAGCCGCAAAGACGAATCCATGGTGGGAAAATCGGCAAATTTAGAACGGTATTCGATAACCTCATTCTGGACGCTGCGATGAATCCACAAGCTCCCGTTGCCGCGTTGCTCCCGCCACGACAATGAGGCTTTTTCGCCATCCATGATCAAACCATAGTGAATCTCCAATCCGGTGTTTTTTTCGCTGTTCCAGGACGACCATGTTCGCCAATTGGGCAATTGATTGATCATCGGGAATATAGTTTCTGGAGGAGCTTCGATCGTGATTTCAGCCTGGACGTCGTAATTCCTGGGGAGCACCATACCAATGCCCAGAAATATCAAAACCAAAACCGCTGCCGCAGCAACCACGCGAATAAAAATTCCTCTCATATCGCTACCGTTGATCTGGGCTCGGCGGTACAGGATCCAAACGTTTTATTTTGATGTTGCGAAATGCAACCGGGTCCGAATGCCCGGCAAATCCAAAATGACCGCGACGACGGTCTTTGCCAGGGTGAGGTTGGTCTGCCATGAAATCAGAGACGGCCTCCAGGTCGCAATTCAGTATCACGGTCCCATTTAACGTCACTGAGATCTTCGGTCCCTCAACGCGCACTTCCTGAAAATTCCACTCGCCAGTCGGGCGCAAGTATCCGCGGTGCGCGGCCACCATGCCATAGGCGGAACCATGGTACTGGCGTGGGTCTAATCCGGCGTATTTGGGATGTTCGTTGTCCAGAACTTGCAACTCACACATCCCCACATATGCTGTATCGCCGTCGCCAGGGTACCGAATGGCCAAACCGTTATTTCCGCCGTCGGGCAACCGAAACTCCAACCGGACAACGAAGTCTTCGTACTCGTCCGTGGTATAAATCGTGCCCCCCTTTCCCGGTTTGCAGCGTATCGCGCCATCTTCAATCTCATAGTTGTCGATCGGTCCGCTCCACCCGGAAAAATCGACACCATTAAAAATCGTCTCAAATCCTTCGCCTTCGTGATTCGCCAACAGCCGATTACACGAGTCCGCATCCAATTCGCGAATGAAGATATTCCGCCAGCGTATCTCGCCGCCATGCGTTTGCAGTTGAATCGGGCCGCGCGCCGCCAGCGGCAGCTTGCGATCCCAATAGTTCGACATGATTGCCCCATAGACCACGATTTGATCGTTGAGCCAAACCCAGGTCTTGGCGCCAATCTGGCGAATAAAAAAGCGGTTCCATTCGCCGAACGGTTTGTCGGCAAAAAACAACGGATCCTTGCCAGGAGCTTCCGGTGGATTATTCCACAAACCCCCGGAACCCTTGTCGGCGCCGATGTTCCATTTGCCTCCAGCCTCCGTGTAGTCCCAGATTTGCACTTGTGGCGTAGCTTTTAAATAAATCCCGCTGTCGGCCAGAGGAACCGTTTTGTAATCGATCCACAACTCAAAATGTTCGAACTCATCCAGCGTAGTAAGATAAGGTCCATCGCCGTCGTTGATGAGTTCCCCTCCCTCAACACGCCAAAATCGACGCATGGCGGCCTGGCCCTCTTCAATCAACCGCTGTTGCTCTTCCGTTGGCAACGCGGCAAACTGCCGTGGGTCGCGAGTTTCCAAAGCCGTCCAACCGCTTAAATCGCGACCATTAAATAACGGACGGAAACCATCGGGAACCTGGTCTGGTGCCGTTTGCGCATGGGAGCTTCCTGAAAACGCCAGCGCCGTTACCAGAACCGACAACGAAATTATGAACTTGTACATGATGCCACCGAATGGACTTGATTTTGGTGTATTCATCGTACATCACGTGGTTCGAATTGCCAATTGTCCACGGGGTCCGGCGGATCTGCCATGTCGGACCTGCCAGGCATGTCGGGCTCGTCAGACTTCCGAAAGGATCCCCGTGTTTAGTTGGCGTTTCCACCATCGCTCAAAGGCCAGCGCCAGGCGCAGCGCCAAGCTCTGTTCATGAGCCTGACGTTTTCGCAAGTACTCGCGGACTTTTTTGCGGGAAATCTGGCGCCGCCAGCGTCTGCAAGACGTTGCAGTGACCACATGGTCGTTAATCTCACCCAGTTTATGTTGCATCGATTTCAAAAACTGTTGCAACTTCAAAGGGGGCAGCCATCCCTTTCCCCGCCGTGAAATGTCGAGCAGATAGCGGAGTTTCTTCCCGGCGATGCGCATGGAATGCATCCGTTGATAAAGATCGCGTTCCGGGGGTTTGGTACTTCGTGACCATGTCTCGTTAGCAACGCACAACAGCCGTTCAATCAACTTGCGTCCCAGAACCTCGCTGACTTGGTGCCACGAAGGTTCTGCGTCTGTACCGCGCCAGCGCAAGGAACCAAGCAGTTTCTTCAACTCGCGTTGGTATCGATCGGCTGATTCGCGAGTGATCTTCTGCGCCAATTCTTGTTGCGCCTGAGCACGTTGGCGACACAAAAACGAAATAAAGTCAATTTCAACGACGGAGCGCTTTGAAGTCTTTTTTTTCGGTGACGTCCGCTTGGCCGCGGAGGGGACCGGGCGATCGGTTACCGATTGATCACGAGGTAAGTCGAACGAAGCCAGCATGACGTCCAGCTCGCGCGCGGTGGTTGCCGCACGGCGATAACGCCTAAGTCGCCGTCTCCAGGATTGGAATCGCGACTTCGGTAGCCAATCGCGAAACATTTCCAAGGCCGCTTCGGCGCGACGGCACTGAACGCGCAGTTGATGCACGAATTCCATGTCGTCGGCACTAAAGCGCTCAACCAGCGGCAAGTATCGATACACTGCCTGCAACCGTCTGAGCAATAACTGTCTCGCCACATGCATTCCTTCATTATACTTCGCCTGCAGCGCAGTTCGGCAAAAAGTCAAGTCGAGTTGTATTCACCGGGTGGCGCAACGGCAACACACGATACAATTTCACGAAACAGATGGGTTCGGTTTCAGTCAGACTCGGTGCGAGGGTTT
>DAOLCX010000254.1:0-5106 GCA_035327685.1 Pirellulaceae bacterium
GGCGGCTTCATTTTCGCACCAGCTATAGTCAAAACGTGCTGCGACACAGTGTGGAGGTTGCGTTTTTGTCGGGCATGATGGCCGAATTGGTCGGTCTGGATGGCACGTTGGCGCGGCGGTGCGGGTTGTTGCATGATATTGGCAAAGCGGCGGACCATGGGTTGGAGGGAGGGCATCCGCAAATCGGTGCTGATATCCTCAAACGGCACAGCGAAAACCAACACGTGGTTCATGCGGCATTAGGGCATCACGATCAGATCCTCATCGAATATCCTTACACCGTGCTGGTGGCGACGGCGGACGCGTGCAGTGCTTCTCGACCCGGTGCTCGACGCGAATCATTGGAGCGATATATTAAGCGCATGGAGGAGTTGGAGTCGATCGCTTTGGAATTCCAGGGAGTGCAGCAGGCGTTTGCGATTCAAGCGGGACGCGAATTGCGCGTGATTGCCAGCGCTAAAGATACTGACGATGAACGAGCGGCGAAAGTAGCTCGCGATATCGCCAAAGCCTTTGAGGAGCGGCTGACTTTTCCTGGCGAAATAAAGGTCACCGTCATTCGGGAAACGCGGTTCACGGAGTTGGCCAGGTAATTCGAATATCGACGTTGAGTTGAACTCAATAGAGAGTTTGGTGTAGTGCGGGTACTTTTTATCGGTGATATCGTGGGGCGCGACGCTGTGCAAATGGTCGTCGATGCGGTTCCCTATTTGCGCCGCACCCAATCGCTCGACTTGGTCGTTGCCAATGCCGAAAACGCCGATGGCGGATCAGGTGTGACACCCTCGATTTACCGAAAACTAATCGCCGCTGGCGTCGATGGCCTGACCCTGGGCGATCATATTTACAAAAAGAAAGAAATCATCGACTTGCTGGACGATCAGACAGCGATTGTCAAACCGGCCAACTATCCTGCGACTGCCCCGGGTAGAACTTGGATGACGCTCAAGTCGGCAACCGGCCACCCGGTGGCTGTGGTAAGCCTGATTGGCCGAGTATTTATGAAGCCAGTGGACTGCCCGTTTGCGGCGATTGATCGCGTCTTGTCCGAAATTCCTCCAGAGATCAAAATTCGCATTGTCGATTTTCACGCCGAGGCCACCAGCGACAAGCACTTGATGGGGCGGTATCTGGACGGTCGCGTCTCGGCAGTGTTGGGAACCCATACCCATGTGGCGACGGCCGATGAACAGATTTTTCCGGGTGGTACGGCGTACCAATCGGACGTCGGCATGACGGGTCCTCACGACAGCATTCTTGGCCGCGTCGTCGAGAATGTGTTGCAAGCCACTGTCTCGTTTGTGCCATGTTCCTTTACGGTGGCCAGCGGCGATTGCCGCATCAATGGAGCCGTAGTCGATATTGACCATCGCACGGGGAAAGCCCAGCGCATCAGTCGGTTTTGTTTGAACGAACAGCAGTGGGAACGATGGCGTGAGGAATCGTAGCGAGTGTTAGTTGAGGGTTGAATGGAGAACGAAACGTCCGGTTACATGTGTCCATTTTGCCACAAACGCCCGTTGGCAACGGTGGCGACCGCACCCTATGTGCGCGGTTTTATTGTGGCGTATCAAATCGGGTCCAAAACGTTAGTGGGCTGTGTCCCATGCGTCCGCGGCCGACTGTTGGGAGAAGCTGCGTTGTCGCTGTTTATCGGATGGTTCAGCTTTGTCGCTGTCTTCTTGAATCCGATTTTGATTCTCTACAATGTCGTGCGGGCGATCACGGTTGGCAAGGACGTTAATTCTGTGAAAAAGAAGCTTGTCGAGCTGGGTTTGCCGGAGAGCCCGCAATCCGTCAATGTCAGCGCCGTGGGGAGCGCGCTGGCTGCCTGTATGGTGTGGGCGGACGGAAAAGTCGAAGAGGTGGTACTGGAAGTGGCCGAACGGGCGGGGCGCGATGCCTTTCCTGACTTTGATGCGGCGGCGTTTCATGTTCTGGTCGAACAAGTTCAAACTTTGCCCCCGCCGGACCAATTGGCGATGTTACTCCGCGATGCGTTGGATACTCCCTCACGAGAGAAAGTCATGGTTTATTTGGCGGAAATTGCCATGGCGGACGGGGGCGTGTCGGAAGCAGAACGCCAGATGTTGGAGAACGTCGGCCAGGCTTTAGGCGTCACGGTTCCCTAGTAGGAAGCAGCCTTCACCCCGGTGGATGTCCATCGACAGCGCAACCTAAAATAGGAATTCACCGCCAAGGGTATCGCGAGTCTTGTTCAGGTCCAGAACAGGACTTGCCCCAACAGAGGGCAATGGCTGATTTTCAATTGGGCAATATTATCCGTACGTTACCCCACCATTCGGAACTCACTAGTCTTGTGACTCGTCGGGTTGGAACTGGGAAGCCGCGAGCCCCTGTCAAACTGCGTGGGACAACGAGTTTCTTACGCCTGGCGTGTGAACACTTCGAAGATGGACTACGCTTTCCCATCCCTGGTTCCTTTCCCGATGTTCGGAAGACTTTATAGCCTCCAAATCATCGATCAGGACTGCGGTTTACTCCAAAACCCATTTTGGCCACCAGGCCAATAGGAAATACAAGTTGATCGCCTAAACTCCAGCTTTGTTACGATTCAGATTAGTTGCGATCGAAGACGACTTGCGTTCCGCGGGATGTCAATCACTGGCGGCGATCATTGCATCCGCTCGGCCACATAAGGCGTAAAATACATCCAACGCAATGGCGCGCGAAAGCGGTTGAGTCGAGCCGTCTGCTTTCACAAAACAGACGACCTGGCGGTGCTTGCTGCCAAACCCTGACTTCGGCGACCCCAGATGGTCGCCCAAAAAATAGCTATCGGTCTCCGGGGAATAGACTTCACCCCAGGGAGCATCACCGCGGCCGCGGGCCACGGCGCCAAACATCCACGATGACGCATGTTTCCGTTGACCCGACAGAATGTGTCCTAGCGATTCACCATACAGCAACGTATTGCTGAGTCCGTCGGAAATGTCGTTGTTGCGCACCCGCTGGCGGCAAGTCATCACCCCCGCGTAGCCGTTCAATCGGGATATTGGATCAACACCGCCAGAATGAGCGCCACTGCAACCGACATAGTTTGTTCCGGCAAAAGATGTTCGCAGATCGTTCGCCATCAAATAATTCATGTAACCATCACCGTCCAATCCGGCCGCGGAATTCCACCCTGGCTGTACCGCAACGATCATCCAATCTGGGGGGGATACGTTCAAATCGTCCGAAGGGCAGAAGAACGCGGAAATACGTTGGGAGGCAATCGCTGCAACGGTCGGTACATCGCCGGGCCAATCGTGAATCTGGAGGTCTTGACGCATAGAAATCGGAAGTGCATCGAAGTAGACATCCTGGTCCATATACGTCAGCAACAAAACGAGACTGGACGTGTGTTGAGTACGCCGCCAATAATAAGAATGAGATGGATCAGTCCATGCCGACTCGTCAAAATCATTGGGAATTCTCAGGGATCGGGCAAATCCCAGATGCCCATTCGGAAATCGGCCTTGCGCGGAATTGAATTGTTCGGCCGCGATTCCTAACTGGCGAAGATGATTCAGGCAAACCAGCTTCCGCGTCGATTCGCGCACCGATTGGACGGCCGGCATAAAAATCATCAACAGGACTCCAATTATTCCAATCACAGTGACCACTTCCACAAGTGAAAATCCCTTGCGAACACCTTCTACATGAGCTGGAAAAGGTTTTCGTGCCGCTAATATTGCCGATGTGTTTTCGCCAAGTCTGCATTGACAGCGAAAACAAACGGCGCAACACAGAAACATGGCCAGTGGAATACAAATCGACGCCAAACCCACTTGGTGGCTGAGCGGCCCAAAACACCCGCAATCGATGCTCAACTTCCGAATAATTGCCGACGCTTGCGCACCCACATAAATCAACGTCAATACCGAGGCCAGGAAACTCATCATACGGGACGCCGCACCATAAATGAGCCACACTCCAATAATCAACTCCGCAATCGGGACTATGCCAGCAACCACAATTGCTGAGTTTCCAAAAACGATTTGATATGCCAATACGGCGTTCATAAATTCGATCGGATTGCTGATATGAAAGAATGCAGTGGCGACAAACACCGTGCCAACCAATATCATCAGGACGCGAATTGGGACACGCGCATTCTGCACCAGCGCCAGTGAAGTCATGATTCACTCCAAATGAGTATCGCGGCGCAGTTGCCTGAAAACCCCAATGCAGTCAGCGTCCCAACCAAGATCAAGCAATCCCTGGACACCTGGTCGGTACACCTTGACGTCTTTAAACCCACCGAAATCAACCAGTAGATTCGCTATTTGATCCGCCCATCCGCAACCGATGGAGCCGCAAAGCACGATCAAAGGGCGTTCTCGGCTCCATGTGCTCGTTCGTGCTCTAAACTCGGGCAAATCAACGCCAATCGGCAAGTTAATCGCGTTCCGCAAATGACAGCGCGCAAACGCCGCTGGCGGCTGGGCATCAACGATAATAACATGCTCGTCCAACAACGCCAGCTTCAATTCGCGCAATTCGGCGGGCGGACATTGCCGGATCGATGGGGATGATGCCAGCCATCGCGCAGCGTCCCAATTGGACACCATCGAAAAGGAATCAACTGTGGCATGCCACCATGTCATGGACGCGAATGTACCGAGAAACATGATCACGACATTGATTCGGGAGACGTGTTTCGCGAACATTGCCCCAACGAGCGCGATCAATAGCAATGGCGCGATCGCCAACAGCGATGTTAGACGCATCTTCCACGCCGCGAAAGCCACATTTTCCGCTGAACACAAAATAGCCTTACCAGACCAAACGGACTGCAACTCTCCATGACGCATCGTTACGATTTTGCCGCACCGGCTGTTATCGAATAGCAAAAATTCGCCATTCTCAAAGCCTGCATAAGTCACCCAATGTCCGTTGTCGCTTCCGCGACTGCTCGACACATTTAGTATGACCGGATGTGGGCAACTTGCCAGTGCTGCCGTCGAAAGGTGGCGAAAGAAGCAGCCTTCCAACTCCATTTCACGAACGGCTTGGAGAAGGTCGTCTATCGTCATTCCCGACTCACCCATCGAATGCGTGTTCAAGTACCGGCACGGATCAAATTCTCGGCTCAGCGCC
>DAOLCX010000255.1:0-5029 GCA_035327685.1 Pirellulaceae bacterium
AAGCCTTGTCGAATGGCGTCGAAGCGGCGTCTGTCTGCGCGGGGGTGAGAGGAATTATACCCTTGCATAGCCCAAATCCAGTTGTCCAGGCCGTACTGAAAATTGCTCACGCCGCCGTGGGTATCTTGCTGGTTCCAGCCGCGATACCAGACTTCGCGGTGATCGGCGACATCGTCGCCATCGGTGTCGCGCAAGTAGAGCGTCTCGGTTCCATTCTGCACGATCACGCCGCCGCGATGAAATGCCAACGTGGCGGGAATGCTGAGACCTTCCGCAAATACTGTGAACCGATCGGCGCGGCCGTCACCCGTGGTATCCTCGCAAATGCGAATCCGATCTCGCCCCGCGCCGGGCGGCGCCAACTCGTTGGGGTAATCAACGGTTTCACAAATCCACAACCGCCCGCGCTCGTCCCAATTCATGCAAATCGGTTTGCCTTGAATGTCGGGCTCCGCCGCAAACAATTCGACTTTAAATCCCTCAGGCGTGACAAATCGGTTGATCGATTCATCGGGTGGGAGCGGTTTCTGCATTAAGTTAAACGACTCGCCTTGCGCGCCCCACTGCGCCGAAGGCGTGTAGTTGGGGATCTTTTTGCCGACATCGACGTATTCGAAAGGCATGGGACCGTCAGGAAGCGCCGTCGGTTGAGGAATCGGAAACGGTCGGTCGGAAAGAAAATCTCCGGCCAGCCTGGGGTCTTCTCCTGCCGCCCAACGGATGCCCCGCTCGATGAGGTTGGCAAATCCGGGGTGGTTCCAAGTCCGCGCGTCGTGTCCCCAGGCGGTATAGAAAACCCGGCCTTCTCCTTCCGTACGGACCCAAGTCCACGGCTCGCGCCCTCGCTCGTCAATCCGATAATCGAGCACGATCCGTTGGTCATCGTTGTGCAGATGGTGGACGTACGTTTCGTCCCAACTTTCAAAACCGCCAAAACCTCTCATGATGGGATGGTCTGTCTCGGCAATCTCTGTGCGAAATACTCCAGTTCCATGCCGTTGAAACTGGGCGCCGATCATGGCCACGACTTGTGGTGAATTGCGGAAGCAATAGCTGGCACAATGAATAGGAACGAAGCCACCTCCCGAACGGACGTAGTCCAAGAGCGCCTGTTCCGCTTCTGGATCGATCACGTCGATGTTGGCATACAGCACGAGCGCCGCATAATTGGCCAAATTCGGTCGCCGCAGGTCGCCGAGCGATTCTGTATAAGTTATCTCGATGCCGCGCTCAGCCATCAACGGTTCGAGGATCGCAAACCGCTCTTGCGGTGCATGAGAACCGCGATCTCCGAGGAACAAAACACGCAGAGGTTTCCTGGTGGAGGACTCTTGGGCGTCACACTCAAACGGTAGGCCGATGCATATCGCGGCTATCAAGATAGTTGAACATGTTATTGCCTGTACACAACTGCGTGACACCATGAGGTGTTTCCTTACCATAGCCGAATCGTCGATTCACCCTACATCGCTGATTTGCAATGCTTCACCATAGCGAGATTGTACCAAGCGGCGCAAGCGCATGTGCTCTGGTCGTTCGAGTTTGGGATCTGATTCGATGACCTGAGTTGCCTGTGCACGGGTAAATTCCAACACCTCAACATCGCGGACCAGGTCAGCAATCCGCAATGGTGGAAAACCGGTTTGTTCCGTACTGAACAAATTACCTGGACCCCGGAGCCGCATATCGATTTCGGCCAGCTCGAATCCGTTTTGAATCTCGGCAAAAGCTTTCAGCCGTTCGTTGTCGCCCGGGTTATTGGACGAGCTAAAAACGCACACGAAACCCGGATGTTGGCTGCGCGCTACGCGACCTCGCAATTGATGGAGTTGCGACAAACCGAATCGCTCCGCCGACTCAATCGTCATCACGGTAGCGTTGGGAACATCGATTCCGACTTCCACCACGCTGGTGGCCACGATAGCCTGTGTCTGCCCAGCGGCAAAAGCTCGCAGTACAGCGTCTTTCTCTTCCGCAGATTGCCGCCCATGTAACAAATCGACGCGAAATGCCTCGAGCGGACCATGCACCAGCGACTCAAAAACGCTCTCGGCGCTGTCCCACCGGCTTTCCTCGTCCGCATCGACCAGCGGGGCAATCACGTAGGCTTGGCGCCCCTCGCGGAGTTTCTTGACGACAAACTCCCACCACTTGTCGCGCTGGCTGTCGTCAGCCAGATAGGTGTGAACGGGGGCTCGCATCTTGGCAGGCATGGTCAACGTGGATACTTCCAAATCCCCAAACACGGTCATCGAGATCGTTCGCGGGATCGGCGTGGCCGTCATCACCAGATAATGCGGAGTCCCACTGGTCAGATCCTTCAGGCGACCCCGTTGGCGTACGCCAAACTTGTGCTGCTCGTCGATGACAATCAACCCCAGTATGGCGAATTTTAGTTCTGACTGCACAATGGCCTGCGTGCCGACCACAATATCCATCTCACCGGCAGCAATGCGCTCCCCGAGTTGCTGCCGATGGCTGGTCGATCCGGTCCACGCGCACAGCCGCACGCGGGTGTTGGCCAACATATTGCGCAAAGTCCGTTCGTGTTGCCGCACGAGAATCTCGGTCGGCGCCATCATTACGACTTGATAGCCATGGGCCACTGCCAACAACATGGCGCACACGGCCACCGCCGTCTTGCCGCTCCCCACATCCCCGTGTAACAGCCGATTCATGGGAATCGACCGCGCCATGTCAGCGGCGATTTCAGTCAAGGCCTGCTGCTGGGACTCGGTCAAATCGAAAGGTAGTCGGCAGAGAATTCGCTCGCGGATTTTGGCAGTCATTTCCAATGGAGGCGCCGAAGCGTTTTGCCGAATATCCCAACGCCGCCTGGCCAACGCCAATTGCAGGACGAACAACTCTTGAAACACTAAACGCCGCTGGGCGTTGGCCTGCTCGTCGTGATCGGAGGGAAAATGGATCCACTGCAACGCTTCCTGAATCCCACAAAGTTGCAGACTGGTCCGCAAGGCTTCAGGCAAAGCCTCTTCGACTTGCAATGCAAACTGGTCGACCACCCGTTTCGCCAGCCGCCGCATATCCCGCTGCTTGAGCCCTTCGGAAAGTCCATACACCGGCAGTAGCCCGGCTGACGGAGGTCCCTGTTGCGCATCGACCAACATCCAACGAGGTTGCACCATTTGCAATCGACCACCTCGTTCGCTGACCGTGCCACGTAGAAAAAGCTTCTGTCCGACGCGAAACCTTTCCACCAAAAACGGCTGGTTGAACCAAACCGCCCGCAGGTAATGGCGGTCCTGCTCCAACAGCATATAAAAAGCGTGCCGACCGGATTCGGAAAACGACTGGTCAACCTCCTTAACCGTCGCCACGACACTGACTGACTGGCCGACAGTCAGCATTCCGAGCGGGACGATCTCATGGATCTCCTCATAGCGTCGAGGAAAGTAAAACAGAACGTCCGCTGGAGTCCGCAATCCCAATCGCTCCAGCGCCGGCAACCAATTTGCCCGCACGCCTGCCACGCTGCGGAGTGGCATCAAAAGCGACGAGTTCTTTGTACGCGACATTGTGGGTCACCGAACGGCTGTTGGCCCGATTGCGAAAGGCACCTTTGCCGGAAAATCTGACAACTCCAGGCAGCAACGGCTGCTTCGCTTCCACCTGACACAACTATTTTACCGATGTGCAGGCGTCATGCGAACCGTAGCGGATGCAAACCACAAACTGGGGGAGTGGCTAATGGCCCAACCCGAATACACGTGATTCTCACTGCAAATCCTGGGCATCGACGTCAATGATCCATTGCACGCCGTCGGGGCATTCGATGTCAGCGGTCGCCGAGCGGATGATGGCCTGTAGCGGCTGATCGTGCTGGCCGACAATCAATAAATGGAACCGCCACTTGCCCCGCAGCCGTTCCACAGGCGCTTTGGCTGGCCCCAAAATCCGAGCGGTCACGGAGGCGGCTGCCAGACCTTTCTTGATCCGTTCGGCAATTCCCTGGCAAGTGTCATGCGCCGCAACCGGCGTGTCCCCTTTGACCACAATTCGAATCAACCGCCCGAATGGCGGAAAACTGGCCGACTCCCGCAATGGCAACTCGTAGTCTGCAAAGGATGGATAATCATGACGCGCCGCCGCGACGATCGCCGGATGATCAGGCGTGAACGTCTGCACCAACACCCGCCCGCCACGCGAACTGCGCCCAGAACGCCCCGCGACCTGCGTCACCAATCCAAACGTCCGCTCCGCCGCCCGGAAATCGGGCATGTGGAGCGCCGAATCCGCATTGATCACGCCCACTAAAGTAACATTGGGAAAATCCAGCCCTTTGGCGATCATCTGCGTTCCCAACAGAATCTTGGTCTCCCCTTTGCGAAACTTCGACAGTGCAGCTTCATGACTCCCCGGACGTTTCATTGTGTCGGCATCCATCCGAGTGCACGGAATGCCGGGAAACAATGCCTGCACATACGATTCCAGTCGCTGAGTTCCCAGCCCCGAAAAACGAATCGTCTCAAATCCACAGCTTGGGCAAACTTCCGGTTCGAGCGTTTCATAGTCGCAATAGTGGCAAACCAACTTCGAACCCGTTTTGTGATAGGTCAACGGAATCGAACAATCTGGGCATTGAATGACCTCGCGGCATCCTGGGCACTGCACGCGTGTGGAGTGCCCGCGGCGATTGAGGAGCAAAATCACCTGACCACCGTGGTCGATCGCATAGCGGACTTCTTGGCGGAGTTTTTGGCTGATCGGATTGATTTTGCGCTTTTCCGAATAGTCGGCCCGCATATCGATCGTCGCCACGTTGGGAAGAGGCAGGTCCAGCACCCGGCGGGGGAGACTTAACAGCCGATCGACTCCGCTGAGAGCGCGATGATAACTCTCCAGCGAGGGCGTGGCAGAGCCTAGCACCAGTGGAACACGCTCTTCCTGAGTGCGGCGACGCGCCACTTCTCGCGCATGGTACCTCGGTTGCTGGTCTTGTTTGAACGATCCGTCGTGCTCTTCATCAATCACGATCAAGCCTAGACGCGGGACGGGGGCAAACACGGCG
>DAOLCX010000256.1:0-5025 GCA_035327685.1 Pirellulaceae bacterium
GCCTCAAAACGTCGGCCTGTTCGCGTTTCTGGCCCTTGTTTTCGCGGCATTTCGCCAAACTCTCGCCTCTCCCACTCTCCCGTTTTCGCCCACACTCCGATCATCGGCGCGAACAATCTGGGGAGACTTACCGCCCCTTCTCGGGTCAACTCTCGGCACTCTCTTGGTCTCTCGACCGGCAGGTTATAGAAATGATCGGAAACACATAACCCCGGCGAAGGGTTGCAAATTTCAATACCGGGTTATGAACAGCGCGACGTCACGTTTCATAACCCTGAATAAATTACCTGCGTTTCGAATGGCATGGCAAGAGAAAGCAGAGGAGCGACCGAAAACAAAACGCCGAACAAAAAGGCCGCAGGGAGCTTTCGAATCAGTCATCCAACCAACCTACCAGCACCCTGCGGTCTCGTGTTAAGATTTTGCTGATCGGATCGAAACCCCATAAGGCTGGAAAACAATCTGCTCCGTCCAGAAACTCAGGTATCCATCACCATCCAGTGACCACCACTTTTCCAGCGGAATTCAGGGCAACGCGGAAGCCGTTATTGTTCGTGCGGTTTGCCGGTTCGTTCGTGTTGCGGTTCGCCGTCCGGCAATTCGCTGCGTCGTTGTTCCAACTGCCGCCACGGTTCACGCGGTTCGAGCCCTTAAGGATCGTTCACCGCCAATGGTTGTAACACAGACTTCCGGAATCGCCAACTCTTCGCCCCTGCTGCCTTAGAAAAAGCCGTCAAGGCAACCAGACGCTGCTGCAGGTTCGACTCGCTGATCAGTCCCAGACGCTCCGCTCGTTCCAGGACCCGCACACGCCGTCGCCACCGACGCTTGCTTCTGCGATTCAATTCGACATGAGTCGGCCGGATGCGACAACCCAGGAAAGCGACACCCACACCTGTACGCTGAACGACACCTGGCTTGAATTCCAGTTGCAGTTGCTGGCTGGCGAATTCTGCACAGCGGCCATGCATTTCAGCCAACGCCTCGCGACTGGAATGCCAGAGCACCATGTCGTCCATGTAACGCACATACCACCGAACCCTCAACGATTCCTTCAAGAAGCGGTCAAGCCAGCCCAAATAGAAGTTGGCGAAATGTTGCGAAGTCAGACTGCCGATCGGCAGGCCGACGCCGAGTTCGCCTCGATATGACTTGATGATGATGATTTTCAGCAACTCCAACAGCCGCAAATCTTTGAAGCGACGTTCCAGGAGCGCCAACAAGTGGTCGTGCCTCACGCTGTCAAAGTACTTTCTCACGTCCAGTTTCAGAAACCATTCTGCATGCTGTGTAAAGCCCTGCGCCCTCTGAATGGCAGCCTCCCGCCCTTTTCCCGCGCGACAGGCAAACGTGTCGTCGATCAGCCAGCGATCCATCACCGGTTCGCAAACGTTCATGATCGCATGATGCAGCACTCGCTCGTCGAAGCAAGGGGCGGTGATCACGCGCTCCTTGGGATCACGGATCAAGAACTGGTGAAATCGGCCAACCGGTAACGTTCCTTCGCCGATGGCAGCCGACATCGCCGCAATGTGGCGATCAACGTTTGCGGCAAACTGCTGCACCACGGCCTGGCCGCGCCGACCGCGAGCAGCCTTGTGGAAAGCCAACCGCAGGTTCTCGGGCTCGTAGATCCGATCAAACAGATTCGCTGTTCGGCGCATCTTGGGGAACCTCCAGAGTCAGCAGCAGGGGCAACAATCGATCGGCGTACTTCTCGATCTTGCTTTCGCCGATTCCTTCGATTTGCGACAGGTCGCTCCTGGAACGGCAGCGACGTTGAACCATTTGGGCCAACTGTTCGTTGGTGAACAGTGCATACACCGGTACGGCCTCGGATTGGGCAAGTTCCTTGCGCATGTCCCGGAGCTGCGAGTAGATGGCAAATTCCGGGGGAGCCAGGATTGCTTTGTAATCGACGCGGTTGCGCGACAGGTTTGACCTGGAAATGCCGTCGCTCGGCGCGTGGTTGAGAAAGTCCACACAGATAGCCCAGAACGAGTTGACACCCTGGTCGATCATCTTTCGCTCGATCGATACGACTTTGTGGCTCGCCAGAAAACCGTTGAGCTCTTGCTCAGCCATCGCCGAGTTCATTGCTGGAACCACAAAAAAACGTAATGCCATTTCTGATCTCTAGTTTTCAAATTTTTCGCGCGAGCGGGGGCATAGCCCCCTGCACCCCCGCTTGTGGTGCGCTGTCCGAACATTTGAGGACAATTGTTCTACACTCGGCCGCTGCGCCAGCCAGCTACGGCATCTCCGGTCGCTGCTCCGCAGACGCTCCCTCCGTGCCTACGCCCGCTGGCTCCGCTCCCGTGCCCGGCTCCGCCGCTGCCTGACTGGACGGACTCAGGGCAACGCGGAAGCCGCCGCCGCGGCGCGTCGGGTCGTACGTGTAGCGGTACGCCGTCCGGCAATCCGCTGCGTCGTCGGCCCAACAGCCGCCACGGAGCACGCGGCCCGAGCCCCTCTCGGAAGCAATCGGGTCGATCTCCAACTCCGCCGAATAACCTTTATACCAATCGTGCGTCCACTCAATCACGTTGCCGTGAAGGTCGAACAGTCCTCGAATACTCGGTAGAAGCTCCTTCGTCGGATGGACCTGTTTTCCGCTGTTCTCAGTAAACCAGCCAAATCGCTCCAACAATGCCACCTCCCCGCCGAAACCGTAAGCCGTTCCGGAACCGCCCCGTGTCGCTACCTCCCACTCCGCCTCCGTCGGCAACCGGAACCCGCGCCGATCCAAGTCCAACGGCCAGTCTCGCGGGGCCCAATTCGCATCAGGGTTCGGCTCGCGCGGATACTGCTCTACCTCCAGTGATTCTGGCGAGGCATAAGCCTGATCTACTTCCGCTATACCCATTTGCTCACCCAGCCACCGACAAAACGCCACCGAGTCGTACCAGTCAGCTCCGAATCCAGCATCGCCAGGCTGCGATTGTAACTGCTGCATAAAGCCCAGGTACAGCGGTTTAAACGCTATCAGCTCTTCCATTGTTACTTCCCGATCCAGCAAGGCAAAAGACCGAGTTAACCGAACCGGGTGTTGCAGCTCGTCGCCTTTTTGTTTGCTTCGATCGGGTTCATCCTCGGGCGAGCCAATCTTATAATCGCCCTCAGAAAACACGATAAACGTGTAATAAAATGTCTTGGTCGGCAGGGGAGGGGTGTCCGATGCCATTGCGGTTGGTTTGTCGGACGAACCGCTATCGGATTCGTCACTCGTAACAGGAGCGGTGGTTTCTGTTTTCTCTCCCTCGGCCTGCTGATCCCCCTCGGAAGCAGCATCGCCTTTTTCACTTGCGGTCTCCTTGGTTGTCGCACCTTCGGTCGCTGTGCCGGCTTCGGCAGAGTCGTCTGCCTGTTGGTCGTCGTCAGCTTGTTGGTCTTGGTCTTGATCTTCCTTTGGCGATTCTTCCGAGGATTCTTCTACCGGCTGTGGAGGCTGAGTCGGGGTTACCGTGATGGCCAGCGTGAACCACTCCCGATCGGGAGAATACGGAACAGGAGTCTGGTCCACCCGAGTGACGATTTCCTGCTCGCGGAAATGACGCAGCAACCAACCCGCCGCACCGTGTACCCCCGAACTGGGATCATTGGCGTACCAATCGGCCAGTCGATCGACTAAGGCCGCTCGACGCGCTTGAGGAATCTCGCTGGGGGAATATTCTCCAATGGCCAACATCAAGGCGTAACGGGTGTCCCTGGGTAAGCGGTCGGCGGAGGCTGCTACCAGCTCCAATAAATCCAATAACGGCTCGACGCCAATCCCACGTGGCCGACAGCGGAAAATGAACTGCGTCAGCGCCTCGGGATCGTCGCTCCAGTCAAATACCGGTAAGACTCTTTCTCGCTCCCCCAATCGCAGCAACGTCACCGCCGCATTGGCTCGCCGCTGACCAAAGGGAATCCGCGGAACCGAGCCCAATTCTTCCGGCGGAAGCGTGGCCGCGAGCTTGCCCAGGTCCTCGACGATCGCCGTTGAGGGGGTGGCTGCCACGATTGGGTACAGCACGGCGTACTGATCTACAGTGGCAAAGGTCAGCAATTCCGACAGTTTGGCGATGTCGCTGGCAGCATAGTCTGCAAACGTATTGGCCGCGCTCAGCCGCTGGGCGTCAGTCGCTGCGACATTTTTAAAAATCCGCTCCAGATCGGGCAGCAGCCGTGTTTGGATAGGTCGCAACAGATTGCGGTACGTCGGCTGAAACTCGGCATTGGCCGATACCAATTGCTGGGCCACAAAAGTCAACTGCGATTCGGTCCATGTCGCAGCTTCCGATTCCGGCACGTAGTCGGCCAGGGCCAAGGCGGCTGCGAATCGGCGTTCTGCCGGGGCCGTTTCGTCGCGCAACAGAGTCCCGTACGCATCAGTCAATTGGCTGGCGTACGGCTTGAGCAATTCGCGAATCGGGCCGACGTACGTTGCTTTGCTGGTCAACAGCTCCTCTTGCAGTCCCGCCAGCAACGACGGGTCGCGGGCGACCGAGGCCAGCCGGGCATGGAGTTGCGCCCGTTGCTGGTCGACTGTCTTGGCGTCGCTGGCTAACAGCGGCGAGAGCATCGTGGTCGATACCTCGGGGTTCTCCGCCAATTGCGCGACGATTTCCGGTAGCTGGTTCGGATCGGCACTGATCAACTGTCCGACCAGTCCTTCGATCCGGGTGGTTTCCTGTTGTTGTACAACGTTGCTGCGGATCGTCAGGCCGACGGCCAACAGTCCGATCATCGCCACCGTGGCCAATGTGGAACGCAGGCTGTGAAAACGGGTGGCACGGGACATCATGGTCCGTTCGCCGTCCGACCAGTTTTGCCGTTTGGTCAGGGCCCGAATGTTGAGGTATTCCCAGAGTGAAGGCAAAAACCGCTGCTCCGGTTTGGCGTTCCATGTCGCGGCCCGTTCTTGCAGACGCAGTTCCGCTCGCCCTCGCCGTGTTTCCCGCTGCTTGCGCGTCAGCCAGTCGCGAAGGGAGGGGACAAGGTAGTCATGAGTGAGTTGGTAGTGGTGGGGGGAGGGTGATG
>DAOLCX010000257.1:0-5000 GCA_035327685.1 Pirellulaceae bacterium
GGCGATGATTTGGCTTGCGGGTGGTAAGCTGGTGCGAAAAGCGATTGAAAAACGATTAAAGCAACTCGGCAACCACCGTGACTAGTTTATGTCAGTTGTGCGCGTGCTTAATGAGGAAAGCACCGATAGTCTTGACGAAGAAGATGTTGAAATGATGTTATCAACAGAATTCTACGATCTACTTTCCATCTGGTTTAGAGAACGTTTTGAATCTGCTTCGGAACGTCAGCCAACCTCTCGCTCTGCGGACGATTACCTGATCTTACATAGTCCTGGGCTTTCGTGGACTGGCACCTAATATTGGTCAACGAATGGCGAAAGGTGCTTGGTGAATGTGTGCAGAGAAATCAAAGTCTTTGCCGCGTCAATTCGCCAAGTAACGCAGCAGGTCCTTAATGGCCTTGCCAACGAACCGCAGTTAGTTGCTACAATAGATAAAGTAGCAGCATGGATGGAGTTTTACCACACTCTCGGTACACCACCGGGTGAAACTGATGACTGCTAAACACTCGCGGACCGCGACGATCCCTGTACCAACTCTCTCATTTCTTCAACTGGCCGATTTCTAGGTTTAAGCTTGACGAATTGCACAGGTAGCACTGGCCGGCCCTGTTGCGAGTCTAGTAAGTTGCCTCCGTTAGAATGTCGAGCAGAGTTTCTGCTATGGGGTGAGTGGGGAGTTCAACTACTTTTTCACTTGTCGCGGGTTGGAGCGTTTGCGGCGAAGTGGTTTCGAGGTGATGCAGGTGTGGGGAACCGTGGGAGGTGGTAGACAAAGGTCGGGGCGGCCATGGCAACCGACTTGAGTAAGGAAATGGATGAGCGAACCGATTGCGCTCGGTTGAGGCGAACTAATGAGCGAACGACTCTCGCGTCGCCGGTGGCCGGGGAAGCGCGCTGCGGTGGTGTGTCGAATTGTTGCTAACTGAATGAAACCAGGCTACCTGGATGACCTGGCGCATCGTACCAGAGAGTTTTCGCCGCGCATGTTGATTCGAAATTGTCTGCCTCAGACAATCGAATTGCCTCCACTGAAAAAGTTCATAGCCGTTCGGATGCAGTCATCCTAATTTGACGCATGCAGACGAGAACCAATAGCAGCAGACCGATTGGTTTTTCATTAACGAGGCCGGGCCTGTACATCGACCTGGCAAAAAAACTTCGGTAACCGTTCACGAAATGTGGGGTGCGTGGAGCAAGTCGATCGACAAGACATGGTGGGGCGGACGAATCGATCTGCGATACTCACTGGGCATCGATCTACAACAAGGCGACTTGCGGAACTTACCAGAGCCACGCTTGGCCATCAATGCCGCGAACGGTTACTACCTTCGAGCTTCGGCGAGTGAAATAGGCCACGTTGGCCGGCGCGGGAACAGAGGGCATCGATTCGTGGGGCGAGGCGATACGAAAGCCGATTCGATTGTCAGTGGTAGCAAAATACGGTTGTAGCGATTGTGTCGAACAGGATAGTGAGAGGGTCAAAGAGTACTTGTGAAGAGGACAAAGTTGGAATGCCTGCCTCCATTTCCCGTCCCACAATTACCTTAGGTTGTCTGTCACGACTGTCCGGATAGCCTGTCCGACGTTTGGTCCAGCACACGAATCGTTGAATATCCCCATGAATAAAGTACTTCCATCTGTCCAATACAGTTCAGCTCCAATTGACATCAGGCCGTCTCTGTTTCGCGAGAATGTCGACCTGCGCCCGTATCGTTTGATGCACCGCCTGCAAGACCACCCGCTGCTAACGCTCGACAGTTTAGTGGAATTGGCGAAACGATTGCCGCTGGATCAACGAGAATACGTGTTCGCAAAACAAGAGTTCGGCACACACGAGGCCGGCGATCACTATGCGCACGCCGGCAGTTTTGACGAATTGTCCACTGAAGAAATGATCCTCAACATCGAAGCGCAAAACCGAGTCATCGTGTTGCGGAATGTGGAATCTGATGCCGAGTACGGCAAGTTCGTCAACGAAACGCTGGGGACGCTGCAAGAACAAATTGAAGCCGTGACCGGCCCTATTTCGGGCCGCGAGAGCTTTATTTTCATCAGCCCTCCGCGCGCGTACACGCCGTTTCATTACGACCCGGAACAAAACCTGTTTTTGCAAGTGCGTGGCGGCAAGGAGTTTGCAGTTTACGACGTGCTGGATCGCGATGTGATGCCCGCAGTGGCCCTGGAGGACTACCTGGCCTTGAACAAACGGACGCCCTGTGCCCCCGAGTACTTTGATCGGTACCAATTGTTCGATCTTTGTCCGGGAACCGGTGTGTATGTGCCGACGACCGCGCCACATTGGGTGAGAACTTTGGACGAGATATCCATTTCGATCAGCATCAATTTCCGGACACCTAGTTCGATTCGACGCGATCGCGTGTGCCGATTCAATCGAATGCTGCGCAAGTGTGGATTGCGACCTCATCCCATGAGCCCTCGCGCCGATTCGTTCCGCGACCGAGTGAAAGCGGGGTTGTTCGAGATCCCGTCAAGATTGCGGCGGTTAATCAAGTTTGAAAAGACTCGATGATCGGGTTTGGAATCGCGACGAAACCTGGTAAGAAGTTCAGGATGAGAATATCGCGTGCATTCCTTCGATTGCCCCAATCTTCTTGCCGATTGTTCGAGTTTGGGATGAGGATTTGATTCGTTAGCAATCGATAGCGCAGCTTAGTGTTCACACAGTCTTGGATTAGGAACAATAATCGCCGCTAATCTTCGCCAGTTTGTCAGGCGCATACGGGCATTTCTGTCATCCTCTGCAGCGCCCTCAGGGTTACCTCGCGATTTCGTAGCCGTTCACGGGATTGATGTCCCAGCCTGGTTCTTGTGCGTTCCGCAAGTCGTCTTGGTGTAGATCGCAACCCTTTGAGTGTCGCCGATCGATTCGTCCAAGCCACCATGTCTTGTCGATCGCTTGCTCAACGCACCCTACATTTCGTGAACGGTTACACGATTTCGGGTGCGGGCGGGCTTGGTCGACCCGGTCGGGCTGAATCGAAGGGGAAATTCCCATCAATTGCGGTGTTTTCACGTAGAATCTGAATTTGCCAAGATTCTGATGAGGTCCAATGCTTGACAATGTCCAGAATCTGCTTTAGAACTGTGGCATGTCAAGAGACTTTGCTTATTCGCTTCGTGAACGTGGACTTCAGGTGACGGCCCAACGTTTGGCTGTGCTTCGTGCCGTGGCGGGGCGTCCGCATTGTACGGCCGACGAGGTTGCGGAAGGCGTTCGCGCGGTAATCGGAAGTATCTCTCGGCAGGCGGTGTACGACGTCCTGGGGGTGCTGGTTGATAAAGGGCTCATTCGGCGGATTCAACCTGCCGGGTCGCCGACTCGTTATGAAGACCGCGTTGGCGACAACCATCACCATGTGATCTGCCGCGTCTGCGGCAAGACGGCTGACGTCGATTGCGTAGTGGGGCAGGCCCCTTGTTTAACGGCTGCAGCGGATTCCGGTTTTCAAATCGATGAGGCGGAAGTGATCTATTGGGGGACTTGTCCTGAGTGCCTGGCAAATCACTCCCCAACAAATGCGTGACTCATAAGGAGTCCGGCCCGTTATAGGTTACATAAGATGAGCCAGGCGAACGGTTCAAGAGAATGGCAGAATCAAACTTTGAGGAGGTGTCATATGTCTAAGCAAAAATGGTCAATGTGGGTGTCACGAAAGAGTGTGCGATGGCTGAGTATTTCGGCCGCAGCATGTTGGTTGGTGATCGGTCCCGGGTTTGTGAAGGCTCAGGACTCGAACGCCCGGTCAGCACATAGCCGATCGATTGAGGGAGGCGTTTGTCCCCAAACAGGAGCGACGGTGCATACTTCCGCCAGCGCGGATGGGCATGCCCCACAAGACGCCGAGATGGGTCCCAGTGGAAGTCGCACGGCGGCCGGTTCGATGTCGAATCGCGATTGGTGGCCTAACCAGTTGAATTTGCAGATATTGCATCAGAACTCGGAAAAGAGCAATCCGATGGGTTCCGACTTCAATTATGCCGAGGAGTTTCAAAAACTCGACTTGGAAGCGGTCAAGAAAGACTTGCGTGAGCTGATGACATCGTCGCAAGATTGGTGGCCTGCCGACTACGGTCACTATGGTCCGCTGTTTATTCGGATGGCTTGGCATAGTGCTGGTACATATCGTGTGGCCGATGGCCGGGGTGGAGCCGGTTATGGGACGCAGCGATTCGCTCCACTGAACAGTTGGCCGGACAATGCAAACCTGGACAAGGCTCGTCGATTGCTGTGGCCGATCAAACAGAAATATGGACGGCAGATTTCGTGGGCCGACTTGATGATCCTGACGGGGAATGTGGCGCTCGAATCGATGGGTTTTCAGACCTTTGGATTCGCCGGTGGTCGCGAGGATGTGTGGGAACCGCAGGAAGACATCTATTGGGGGCCGGAGGGAGAGTGGCTAGGTGACAAACGATATTCCGGTGATCGGGACCTGGAGAATCCGTTGGCCGCGGTGCAAATGGGTCTGATTTATGTTAACCCGGAAGGACCGAACGGAGTGCCGAGTGCGTTGGCGGCGGCCAAAGACATCCGCGAGACGTTTGCTCGGATGGCGATGGACGACTACGAAACGGTGGCCTTAATCGCTGGCGGTCACACATTTGGCAAGGCTCACGGCGCGGCCAGTCCCGAAGGGAATGTCGGCCCGGAACCGGAAGCCGCCGGAATCGAAGAGCAGGGCTTGGGGTGGATGAACCGGTTTGGCAAAGGGAACGCTGAACACACCATCACCAGCGGTTTGGAAGGAGCTTGGTCGACCTCGCCGGTCGAGTGGTCTAGTGGGTATCTGGACAATCTGTTTGGTTATGAATGGGACCTGGTCAAGAGCCCTGCCGGTGCCTGGCAATGGGTTCCCACGGATCCCAAGGCGGAGGGGACCGTTCCAGACGCTCATGATCCTAACAAGTCTCACAAGCCAATCATGTTCACAACTGATTTAGCATTGCGATTAGACCCGATCTACGGACCGATCGCC